>CAZMDX010000547.1:0-18660 GCA_964564805.1 uncultured Pseudoalteromonas sp.
TTCTCATAGAATATTGATTTAAGACTAATATTGAGGGTAAAACTCTGTGACTAGCCTAAAATTTAAAAAGTAAAACGAAAAACAGTCAACGTGAAGGTAGCACTGGACAAATGTTTGAAAAAGAATAACGTGTCTTCATAAATCAAAGCACTCTAAGGACATTTCCTATTAAACTGATTAAATTGGCAGCTATTGCTGCTTTCATATTGACTGCACCCACTTTTGCTAATAACAACATTATTCTAGTATCAAAAGAGACTAAGGATATCGCTGCCAGTTTGCGCGATAAAGCAATGAATGATGATAGCGCTTATGAAATATTAAAATCGTTAACCACTGAAGTTGGCGCACGTCACCCAGGTACTCCTGGTGAAAAAGCAGGTATTGAGTGGGGTGTAAATAAATTTAAAGCGCTTGGGTTTGATAAGGTCTATACCGAAGACGTAGAGATGAATGGTTGGGTGCGCGGCTTAGAAACAGCTGAAATTTTGCGCCCTTCTTACCAAAAGATGATAATAACCGCACTCGGCCGGTCAAAATCGACACCTGAAGGTGGCTTAGAGGCTGAAATTGTACATTTCAAAAACTATGCTGAACTTGAAGAAGCGGTTGATGATAGCTTAAAAGGGAAAATCGCTTTTATCAGTAACCGTATGCAACGCTTTAAGGATGGCGCTGGCTACGGTTCAGCCAACATTGCTCGTAGTAAAGGCCACGAGCTTGCAGCACAAAAAGGGGCAGAAGCGCTACTTATACGCTCAATCGGTACAGATGACCACCGCAACCCGCATACGGGTGCGACAAACGTAGCGATGGGTTACACAGCGGTACCTGCAGTTGCCCTTTCGAATCCTGATGCGGACCAGTTAATACGTTTAATGGAATATGGTCACACACCAAAAATTCGTCTCAATATCCAAACCAAAGATTTAGGTCCTATTGTGACCAAAAATGTTATTGGTGAGATCACAGGCCGCGAGCTACCTAATGAAATTGTAGTGATTGGTGGTCATTTAGATAGCTGGGACCTGGGCACAGGCGCGGTTGATGATGGAGCAGGTGTAGCCATTGCTATGGCCACAGCAGCTTTTATTAAGAACCATGCAGACATGCCCCCTCGCCGGACCATTCGTGTAATTCTTTGGGGCGCCGAAGAACTGGGATTAATTGGTGCTCGTGCTTATGCCAAAGCGAGACAGGACGATGGGACTATACCTAATCATGTAATTGGATCTGAGTCTGATTTTGGTGCTGGCCCTGTTTACGGTCTTCAGTCGTCCACTAATGTCTCACCTAATGCAATACATGTGATTGATACTATGGCAGGACTCATGGGCAAGTTAGGCGTTAGTCGTCGCACTGGAAATACTAGCGGCGGCCCAGATATGATACCTCTGTCTGCGTTGGGTGTACCTGCATTAAATCTGATGCAAGATGGATCGGATTATTTTGATTTGCACCATACGCCTGACGATACATTTGATAAGGTGGAACCTGAGCATATGCGTCAAAATTTAGCTGTGTGGACTGTATTTACCTTTATTGCTGCCGAGTGGCCAGGGTCTTTCAAGTAATACCTTTAAAAAAGAAACGATAAAAAAGCCTCGTCAGTGATGATGAGGCTTTTTTACAAGTGCAGACTACAGATTCATTTGCATCACAAACCTTAACAAGTCGCAGTTCTGAAGGTTCTAAGTGATGTGAATAGACTTAAACCACTTTAACTTTATGAAACACACAACCATTAGCACTATGCAGAATAAGGGTCTTCTGCCATTAGATAAGCCCGTAGATCAATTTTTTGCGGATGGGCATTCAACCATTCCCGCATCTCTTTTATCTTGGTATAAACATCGTCACCAAATTTATCATGATAAATATCCACAAAACTGTCTTTGGCATTGGTCTGCCGAATTCTGCGTTGCCATGCATCGGTGACTAGCGCATTTAAGCTACCAGCTAATCCACCGCTGACTAACAGCTCCCATTCTCCTTTGTCTAGCCATAAACCGCCCACTGCAGTGCTATAATCTAGTCGATGAGTATTGGCTGCTGATATCTTGAATTTACGCATAATAGTTCGTGTTACCGGACACAACATGGCTTCTTTTGTATCAGTTATGTTGAGTTCTTCAAGATAAATATCTTGAGCAAACTCATAATCTGGGTGGCGCTCTCGCCAGACTGCGTAGTCTTCTATTAACACCCAATCACCGCCACAATCAGAACATGTATGCGCCTTGAATAATCCCTCAATAAAACTTGGAGCGAGGGTCCCTGTATGACAACCTGTACACAACATATTATTTCCTTTTATTAAGCGCTGAGGTGTAAAACATCTGATGTAAGCAGTGCTCCGCCCTTATTCATTAAGCTATAAGCCAAAGCCTATCGATATTACCAATAAGGTCAATTCGGTCAATCAAAATTTTGCTTATCTTCTTGAAATAGATTTTGTAAATCTTGGCGCCCTTTTTTACTCACTGCAATCAATTGATCAAAGTCCATATTTTGCATCATAGTAGTTTCTAGCAGACTTTTATCATGTGCTGCAAAAATGTCAATTAACCCCTTAGCTTCGGTATCGCTAAGCCCATATGCTTGTAACAGCATTTTTGCAGCTTCTAGGCCACCAGCAAACACTTCTCTGACATTCGTTTGGATACCAAGATTATAAAATTTGACCGCTGTATAGCGGTTTCTGGATCTAGCAATAATTTTTACAGCAGGAAAATGTTCCCTGACTAACTCTGCAATTTTAAGGGCTTCATCTTCGTCATCAACAGCCACTAAGATCACCTTAGCATGTTCTATACCTGCAGCCTCTAGCAAGTCCAATCGACAAGCATCACCAAAAAAAACTTTATTACCAAACTGCTTAACAAATTCGATATGTTCAGCGTCTTTGTCAAGCGCAGTGAAGGGAATATTGTTGGCGGCTAAAATCCTACCTGATACCTGGCCAAATCGTCCAAACCCTGCGATTAATACCTCAGGCTCACCAACGTCAGGCGAAGCATCATACACCGCTGGGCAGTTTCTACTGGTAAACCAAATACTATGCAAAATAACCAAAGGGGCTGTCAGTGCCATCGAAATACCAACAATTAATGTTACCTCATTGCTAATTTGCATGGGTAACAGCCCATTGCCTGACGCCTGCGCCATCACTACAAAAGCAAATTCACCGCCTTGGGATAACATTAAACCAATGCGGATTGCATCAGTTTTACGTTGTTTGGCTATTTTGAGAATTGAAAAAATAACACCCATTTTAATCAGCACCAAGAGTACACTGGCCGATATAATAAAAAGTGGTTTAGATACTAATAAGCTGAGGTCTAAATTCATACCTATCGCTATAAAAAACAGCCCCAATAACAAACCTTTAAAAGGTTCGATTTCAGCTTCGAGTTGATGCCTAAAACTAGAGTTAGCAAGTAATATACCTGCTACAAATGCACCCATGCCCATCGATAGCCCTGCTTCTTGCATTCCTATAGCTGTAGCGATCACAATAAGTAACGCGGCTGCAGTCATCACTTCTTCGCTACCATATTTAGACACTAGGCGTAAAAAAGGATTCGTTAAGTAGCGGCCCACAGCTAAAACCGCAACTATAGCTAAAACGCTTATCCACCAAGAGGGTGAAGAGTGGTTATCAGTGGCTGAAAGATTTTCGACTAATAACAAGATGGGGATCACTGCCAAATCCTGCATTAACAAAATAGAAAAGGCCTGTTGGCCAGGTGGGGATTTCAAGATGCGATGTTCTGTCATTAGCTGAACTGCAAATGCGGTAGAAGATAATGCGAGTGACAACCCTATAACCAGTGATATAACCCAAGAAAAGGCCAGCACAAAATGTAAAATTAGGGCGATAACTAATGCACTTATTAATAATTGCCCACCGCCGGAAAACAAAATTTGATTACGCATTTTCCATAATTTTTCTGGTTGTAGTTCCAAACCAATAACAAATAGCAGCAACACCACCCCTAGCTCGGCGAAATGTAATATGGTCACTGGGTCGTTGACTAAATTTAACACTTGCGGCCCAATCACCAGCCCAGCAACCAAATAACCTAAAATGGCACCTAACTTAAACTTTTTAAAAATAGGTACCGCGATCACTGTAGCGGCTAAGAAAATTACAGCTGAACCTAAAATACTCATCAAATTTACCCACAGTTGTGCAGATAATCAGTGTGAAGAAAATCCTGTATATATTCAATGTCTTATTCAAAAATTCACACTTCAAATTCATATTATTTTAGTTTTAAAAATATAAAAAACACACAAACGATCCATCTGAGTTGGACAAAGCTGAGGCATTGGTATGTCATTACTTATTTGTAGTGTGTAATCGACAAAAGGTGAGCAACTCTTACTCGTTAAAACTTGTAACTTCTTTATTGATATTCAATGCTAAGCATTACTCAGGTTTTAAAATAAAAGTAAAGAAACTATAAATACAAGTATCAGTAAACGGGCGTTTTTTTCATACTGATAATGTCAATTACGCCAACCAACACACCTTAAATTTTTCTTTTACAACCATTTATACAATGAAATATCATCGCGGAGATATAAAACTACAGATATTTGTTCCAATGCCACTTGACTGTTAGGACAATATCTCTAAAAATTGGCCTGCGTTCATCTATAGAAGTAAAAACATGTTGGAACTGGTTAATATTAACAGGCTCGAACCGGGTATGTTCATTGTTAAGGTGACTGAACAAGTAGGTAAAATCTCCGTCACCTCCGCAGGAAAGATTAAGGACCAGCAAAACATCGCTGCATTAATAAAAAAAGGTATATTACAGGTCCAGGTCGACCTGAGTAAAAGCACTCACCTTGTTATAGAACATGATGAAGGTGAGAGTGAACTAGACGATACGTATATTAACGCTTCTGGCCTCACATATGCACAACAGCTTGAGCATACACTCAAACTTTACGACCAAGTGAAAACTATTCAAAGCCGCTTAATTAAACAAGTGGCAAAAGGCAATATTAATAATCTTGATGAAATTGATGAAATTACTCAAGACATCGTTAGTCAAGCGTTTGATTCTGATGATGCCATTGGTATCGCTATTTTACTCAAGGAAACGGATGAATATTTTTTAGAGCACAGCATAAACTGCGCGATATTAATGGTTATGTTTGGCCGTTCACTTGGAATAGAAAGAGAGACTTTACAATGCTTGGGAATAGGCGCGTTGTTGATGGATATTGGCATGTTGAAGTTACCATTATTACTGACTTCAAAAGCGACTGCATTAAGTGAAAAAGAAATTAAACGGATCCAGCAACATGTTGATGTTTCTCTGCAATTACTCGAATCGGTAGATGGAATTGATGACGTTAGTCTGGTGGTGATTCAGCAACATCATGAACGATTAGACGGTTCAGGCTATCTAGATGGTTTGCGCGGACAGCAAATTTCTTTATACGGTAAAATGGCGGCTATTGTAGATACTTATGACTCTTTAATAACCAGTCGTCCTTATCGTGACGCCCTGAAGCCTGCCGATGCATTAAAGAAAATGGCAGATGAAGAATTAGGCTTAGACAAGGAACTCATCTATAAGTTTATTGGCTGTATAGGCACTAATCCGGTGGGTTCGCTGGTCAAATTAGACAGCGGAAAACTTGCCATGGTGATGCGTTTGAACAAACATCTTCCCATGTCACCCACGGTTATGGTTTTTTATAACTTAACCACTAAATTAGATGAAGTGTTTCAACTCGACTTGTCTAAAGTGGAAGATAAAATTGAAAGTAGCGTATTGCCTGATGATTTTAATCATGATCTATCAGGATTTTTGCGACAATCATTTTTAAAAAAATAACGACAGCTGATATCCAACTAGCTTGGGTATCAGTTTCAGCTAATTCATGGTTAGACCTGGGTACGATTTACCAATCTGTCAAAGCAGCCATAGAGAACGTCTGCCCAGAATAGTTTAAGATAACGTGCTGCGGTTCAATGCGAATAATTTCAATCATCTGGTCAATTTTATCACCTTCAACCATTCTCGTGCCATTTACCCTCACCCACCTCTCTGATTTAATAGATGCGTACATATGTGCTGAAAAAGCCATGCTGGGAAGTCTATTCATTACCCATGCGGGTAATTGGTCAATTCTTGGGACGTCTTCGTTGCTGGATATCATTTTGACTGGCGCAACGGTGACCGGCAAGTCTTCAACTTCGTTCATGGCTTTTCTGAACCGGGCTAACACATCTGCAGAAATTTGTGGCTCTGATACGGGTGACGAGTTGTTGCTTTGGACCACTTCACTTGATTTATAACGTTTCTCAATGTCATCTGTCGCAGCGATTTGCTGCGCAGGTACATTAAAATTCATATCAGTATTTGTATCTTGAAGATCATCTACCTTAACTGATACTTCGGTTTTATTATCCCGTTGCTTATTCTCATTCACAGGAATAACAATTGTTGCATCTGGTACAGAAACAATCGCTATTGGCTTATCAATCTGCGGACTTAATAAGATCAATATTTCTTGATAACTAGCTAAAGTCCAGCCTAGACCCAAACCGCCTAAAACAATAAATGCGGCTAATGAATAACGCTTAGTATAAAACTGCCAAGCAGATGAAATACCCTGTGCTGAGGGTAAAAATAAACTGCGGTGATATTGCTCAGACAAACCGTCATCAATTCGAGTACTCGTCACTGTGTTACTTTCGAGCATTCTACGAGTTGCTGACTTTTTAATCTGTGGCGCTTCGACCTCGACAGTTTGGTCAAGATCAACTTCCAATTGTTGAATACCCATTTCAATCAGGCCTTGCACCATATCTTGGCTGGTCACTAGGCCTGACTTCTTAATTTTGATGGGCCCATTTTGTAATATGATCCGAACAATCACCATACCCGGCTGTAAATCTTGAATATTTATCTGTTTAACCATTTAACTGGCCTAATATAAAGCCAATAGTGGTGGCGGCTAAAAAGAGACTTAACAAGGTATAAGTCCAGCGTTTACCCTGACGTTGTTTCACCACATCTTCACCCAGTATCTGCTGTGCTGCGGCAATAAAGATATGTTGCGACACGACAGACATCTGTTTAGTAAACGTTAACGTTAAAGCCCTATCACACAACAAGTTGATGACTCTTGGAATACCACCGGTAATGTCAAAAGCCGCTCGAATAGTCGCTTTAGAAAATACACTGATATCACCGTTAGCTACACCTAACCTATGTCCAATATAGGCACCCACTTCAGAAGAGGTTAAAGGTAAAAGATGATAACGGGCAGTAATGCGCTGTGCTAATTGACGTAACTCATTTCGTTTTAGTAATTGTTGTAATTCAGGTTGACCGATTAACACCACTTTAAGTAGCTTTTCACGATTAGTTTCTAAATTTGTCAGTAACCTAAGTTGCTCTAATACTTCAGGCATTAAATGCTGCGCTTCATCAACAATTAACACTGTGTTCACTCCATGCTCATGATTGTTGGCTAGTTTGTTGAGAATTTGGTCAGTAAAGTATTTAAGGCTTGCATGTTTGCGTTTATATTCGATACCGAGCTCATTACAAATTGTGCCCAACAGTTCGAGTGCAGATAGAGTAGGATTTAAAATCATCGCAACTTGGGTGTTATCAGGTAGTTGCTGCATCAATTTACGCGACACTGTAGTTTTACCTGTACCCACCTCACCGGTTAACATCACAAAACCACCACTTTCACGTAAACCAAAAATCAAGTGGGCTAGCGCTTCTTTATGACGTGGGCTCATGTACAGATAGTCAGGATTGGGTGCAATGGAAAACGGATTATCGGATAATCCAAAGTAGCTGAGATACATAATTTAGGCTTACACGTCCATAAGTGATATTCAGGATTAAATTAGCTTTGCTAAACTACCCAGTTAGACACTTATTGTCAAAGACACTATGCATATTAAAGTTGAATTTTCAGCCTAATTACCCCATTCACCTTCTGCAAAGCTTAGGTCTGAGGCATAATACGTTGAATGAAACATTCCGAGATTTTATGCGAATTTATTTAGTGGGTGGCGCCGTACGCGACAAATTGCTTGGGTACCCTATAAAAGACCAAGATTGGGTGGTAGTAGGTGGCACCACCCAGCAAATGTTGTCTCAAGGTTATCAGGCAGTAGGTGCTGATTTTCCAGTATTCTTGCATCCCAAGACAAAAGAAGAATATGCCTTAGCTCGCATCGAACGTAAAGTTGCCAAAGGTTATACTGGTTTTAGCTGTGATGCCTCTAGTGAAGTTAGCCTAGAAGAGGATTTATGTCGCCGCGACCTAACCATCAATGCCATGGCGATGGACGATCAAGGTAATATTATCGATCCCTACAATGGGCAACAAGATCTTAAAGACAAACTTTTACGCCATGTGTCTTCTGCGTTTGTTGAAGATCCGCTTCGCGTTTTACGTGTGGCTAGATTTGCTGCCCGTTATTACAGTCTAGGGTTTCGTATTGCGCCAGAAACACTGGCTCTTATGCATACAATAGTCACCAATGACGAACTCGCGGCTCTCAGTGCTGAACGTGTCTGGCAAGAAACCGCTCGTAGTCTGATGGAAAACCATCCCGAAGTGTATTTTGAAAATCTGAGAGCCTGCGGTGCTTTAGCTGTTTGGTTCCCTGAGATAGACATACTTTGGGGAATACCCAACCCAGCAAGATGGCACCCTGAAATTGATACCGGTATTCACACCATGATGGTGTTACAACAATCCGTTAAGCTTTCAGATAAACATGCTAATGAACTTACTAATAAACTAACTATTAAACTAACTATTAAACTAAGAGTCCGTTTCGCAGCATTGGTGCATGATTTAGGTAAGGGGCTAACTCCACCGGAAAACTGGCCATCCCATCGAGGCCATGAAAAACTAGGTCGAGAAGCAATCAACACACTTTGCGACCGCTTAAAGGCACCAAATGAATGCCGCGAGCTTGGGCTAATGGTCAGTGAATATCACACTCATGTTCATCGTGCCTTCGAACTAAAAGCCAGTTCGTTACTAGAGATGTTGAATCGCTGTGATGTATGGCGCAAGCCACAGAGGTTTGCTGATTTTTTGCTTACTTGTAAAGCGGATGCTAGAGGCAGAACCACCTTTGAAAATAGCCAATACACGAATGCTGAATATGTTTGGCAAGCATATGAGGCTGCGGTAAAAGTCGATATTAAAGCCATCGTTGCAAAAGGTTACCAAGGCAAAGCGATTAAAGAACAAATTGAACAGCAACGCCTCAGCGTTATTCAAGCATTTAAAAAAGCTCTTGAAAAAAGCTCTTGAAAAATCATTTAAAAAATAACAGTTTCATTTAAAACATCACAGGACAACTATCACTATGCTCAGCTCAAACCAACTCGCCACAATGTTATCTCTTCAAGATGGCATGAATAAAAAAGTCAATCATGATTGGCTAAACGCCGGTTATGCTTATTTACGCGCCGCCATGATCGAGTCAGTAGAAGGTATTGAGCACCATGGTTGGAAATGGTGGAAGGCCCAGAAAAAAGATTTACCTCAGTTGCAAATGGAACTGGTCGATATATGGCATTTTGCGTTGTCCGATATCATTATAGGTTTCAGTGGCAACATTCAAAAATCTGCTAACACCATCGCTGAACAACTGGCATCAAAGCGTGACAAAGTGATGTTTGATGGCAAAGACTATTTGTTCAAAGAACAAGATATTCTTGATAACTTAGAGTTAATGGCAGGCCTGTGCGCTGCGAAACGTTTCGATGTCCCTTTATTTTTAACCGTAGTTGAACAAGCCGAAATGGATTCTGATGAGCTATATCGCCAGTATGTAGGTAAAAATGTGTTGAACTTCTTTCGACAAGACCATGGTTATAAGGAAGGTACGTACAAAAAAATATGGAACGGTCGTGAGGATAATGAACACCTAGTCGAGGTGTTAAATAGTCTTGATATTGACCTAAGTGACTATAGTGATAAAATTTATACTAGCTTAAAACTCAGATACACAACTGAATAGACCATAGTGAGCCTTCGAGTTCTAAAAACTAAAATGTAACGTCATAAGGAGAATGTTATGCGCACCAAACACCATAAGCAACTATTTGGATTGCTTAGGCCTGGGTTGACTAAGAAGTCTAAAAGTATCAGCTTTTTTCAGATAATAGCTTGGTTGATGATATCTATTGGCCTAGTTACAGTGCCTGTGTCAGCAGCAGAAGATAATAAAAAACCTTCAAAACGATTCACTGCAGAACGTGTATTCGATATGGAATACGCAAAAGATCCTCAAGTGTCTCCTAATGGAAAAACGATTGTATACTTGCGCCAAAGTATGGACAAGATGACTGACCAAGACGTTGGGAAGTTGTGGAGTTTAGATATTGAATCAGGCACAAACCGGCCATTAATAGCAGATAAACAGGCGTCTTCTGCACGCTGGTCTCCTGATGGAAAAAGTTTAATATTCACCAGTTATCATACGGGTAAACCCGAGTTACGACGGGTTTTTATTGACACAGGCATGAGCTTTTCACTTACCCAATTAGAAAAAGGAGTATCAGGTGTAGCTTGGTCACCCAATGGAGAGCAGTTAGCCTTTAGTATGTTTGTCAAAGCAAAAAAGCCCTCATTTGCCACGCCACTTTCACCTCCCAAAGATGCTAATTGGAATGAACCATTCAACGTTATAGACGATTTTACTTTTCGTTTTGATGGTGCGGGTTATTTACAAGATGGTGCTAACCAAATATTTACACTTCCTGTAAACGGCGGCACGCCAAGGCAAGTCACATTTGAAGAGGCAGGTCTGTCAGATCCACAATGGCTCGACAACGACAAACTATTGGTTACCGGTAACTTAGCTGAAGATAGGGATTTTGATCCGATCGAAAGTGAAATTTATAAACTGGATTTATCCGACCTAAGTATAACGGCTTTAACCACCAGAGATGGACCAGATTCCTACCCCGTCGTGAGTCCAGATGGCAAAACTATTGCTTTTCGAGGCTACGATGATAAGACATTGTCGTATCAGCAGAACGACCTATATTTACTCGATGCCGATGGATCCAATTTTAGGCCTCTAGCAGAATCATTTGAAGGCAGTATTGGCCAAACCGTCTGGGCTCCTGACGGTAAAAGTTTGTTAGTCTTATCTGAAGATCATGGCGTTTTAAGCCTGTTTAATATTACTTTAAAAGGTGACGTATCTAAGCTAGTAACCGACATAGGTGGTACATCGATTGGACGACCTTATGCAGCGGGTAGTTTTTCTGTGAGTTATAATAAAAAACCCGTGATCGCTTTTACAGCAGGATTTAGTGATCGCCCAGCTGAGGTGGGTTTAGTCAATCTGAAGGGGAAAAACAAACAGATCCTTACCGCTTTAAATGAAGATGTATTGCCCTATCTAGACATGGCGCTGGTTGAAGAGATTAAAGTTAACTCTACTCACGATGGCATCGAAATAGAGGCATGGATAGCTTTCCCACCTGATTTTAAAGCAGATGGCAGTTATCCGATGATCTTAGAAATCCATGGTGGACCTTATGCCATGTATGGACCATTTTTTGGTAGTGAAATTCAGCGTTATGCGGCCGAAGGTTACGTAACGGTGTGGGTTAATCCACGCGGTTCTACTGGCTATGGCGAAGCGTTTGCACTAGGCATCGATTTAGCGTACCCAGGGTACGATTACGACGATCTGATGACAGTAGTAGACGAAGTGGTAGCCAAAAAATATGCAGACCCTGAGCGTTTATTTGTCACCGGTGGTTCAGGCGGAGGTATTTTAACGGCTTGGATTACCACTAAAACTCAACGTTTCGCTGCCGCTGCATCAATCAAGCCCGTTATAAACTGGATGACGATGGCACTAGCTGCCGATATTGGCCAATATGTTCGTAGACATTGGATACGAGCGGATCCTTGGGCTGATCCAGAAGCATTCCTAAAACATTCGCCTATACGTTATGTTGATAAAGTTAAAACACCCACACTAATAATGGTTGGTGAAGAAGATTATCGAACCCCAGCTTGGGAAGCAGAGCAATACTATACCGCGTTGAAAATGCTAAAAGTCGATACAGCATTAATTCGTGTACCTGGCGCTCCCCATTATATTGCTTCGCGACCCAGTCGTTTAGTAGGCAAAACTGATAATATTATGGGCTGGTTTGCTAAGTATGATCCTGCAAAACAAAAGCCGGAAAAGATGATCTCTAAGCCATAGCTAAACAGCAGGCACCGTTTAAAGGATGCCTGCTGATTATCTAAAAATACTTGATTATGTGCCAAGTAACTACCAAAGCCTTATCCGGGTATATCACATATGACAAGGGCATTGAATTAGTTGAGGTTCAAAAAAACCTTAACTAATAGGATCCTACAATACAGCTTAAAACAGAGGAATAGGTGTCATCAATATGCGTTTAATCGTCTATTTAACAATCCTTTTTATTTCCATGCCGTCAATGGCGGAAGTTAACGAAGACTTGCAAAGTCAACTGATAAAAATGGCACAACAAAATCAGCAAGTTCGTCAAAGCTTAGAGAAATACAATGCGGAAAACGTACCTCAAGCGCTACAAAATTTAGCTTCACAGATAGATAAGCTTCAAACACAGACCCTGAAAGAAATAATCACATTGCACGGCTGGCCAACTAAAAAGAAGGTTGGGGAGAAAGGCACTCAAGCTGCATTTATTTTGGTAAAACACAGCAAAAATTTGGTATTCCAACAAGACATGCTGCCATTGATTATTCAATCATTTCTAGACAAAGGTGGTATTGCAGGCAAAGACGTAGCGACTTTTACCGATAACGTATCGATCAGGCTAGGTAAAAAACAGGTATTTGGTACTCAGGCAAAATGGATAGACGGTAAAGTAGTGTTTGCGCCAATAGAAAACGAAGATAGTGTGGACCTATTAAGGGCTCAAATGGGTATGTCGTCTTTGGAAGAATATAAAAGGGTCTTAAGAGCATCCAGCCTTCAAGAATATCGCTAATATTGACTACGAGTTGTCAACTAGCACAAATAACGTACACGCCAATTTGGTGAATTATATTGGTAAGTGTTGATTACCGTTTTCTTACAGACCAGAAGTAAAAAGGTAGTCCAGCAGCAAAAAGAATGAGTCCTTGAAGTGCAATCATTAACCCCGAACCAAAAATGGCAAAGACAGAAAATAGTAGCGCAACAAGCGCAATACTAAACGATACCCAATTAATTTTAGTTGTCGCATTTAGCTCTCTTTTTTGCATGATGATTTCAGCTAATGATGATGTTGCATAGGGTAGTAATACCGTCAGTGTAGAAAGCATCATTAGTGTTTTGAATGCGCTTAATAATCCTTCAGAAAAACTCATCACCACTAATATTGACGACAAAAAGCCAGAAAGTATCACTGTATTTATAGGTATACCTGCTTTGTTCTTAGTTGAGAAAAACCTAGGCATTAATTTATCCTTTGCTAAGGCGTCAGGCATAATACCAACAATGAGTGTATTGGCGTTGATGCTACTGACAATAGATATCAGTGCCACGATAGCAATAAAACTTGCTCCAAAAGGCCCTAATATAATTGAGGCCGCGTCGGCAAGAGGAGCCGTTGATTTTGCTAAATCAGCAAGTGGAATTAGTGTCATTACACCATAGGAGAGTGAGATATAAATTACCGTGACGGTTAGTGTGCCCACTATTAATGCTCGCGGGATATTTTTTTCTGGGGAAATAATATTATCTGATGGCAATGTTACGGCTTCAATACCAATGTAAGCCCACATAGTGATCATTACCATTTCTGATATCAAAAATAATGTCGATGGTTGATTTGCAGTCTCAGTCAACGTTGTATCAATAACTGCATTTGCTGGATCACCAAGAAACAGAGCACCGACTGAAATAACAAATAACGGCAACAGTTTTAATAAAGATGTTACTAATTGGAAAGTACACGCGACTTTAATGCCAGTGATGTTAATGGCTGTTATTAACCAAATAAATGCGATGGCAATAATTGCAGATAACATTGAATTTGAAGAAATGGTGGGCACAAAAAAGCTCAAATAGCCTGCTACCGCGACAGCCGCTGCTGCAACAGCGGCTAAGATACTGATCCAATAACCCCATGCAATAAGAAATCCTGCTAGATCACCTTGTGTTTCTCTGGTGTAACCGTAGATACCACCTTGCATCGAATGTCGTTTGGCAAGCATACCTAAAACTAGAGCAATAAATATTGTACCTACGCCAGCGATGACCCATGCAATTACGCTTAATGAACCGTAAGGAGCCAAAACAGCTGGCAGCATGAAAACACCATTGCCAATTACGATACCTATAACCAGTCCCCAACATCTCCAAAAACCCATTATTCTTTTCATAGTAATTCCATTTATTATTATTATTTTAATTGACTGTGGCGCTTAATTTCCACTAGCAAAATCTATCTCTATCTAACTTACTTTGTGCTGTTTAATTAAGCAAAGTTTTCCACAAAATTACACGTTCTAAAAAATAATTAGACATACAATTTTTTATGGCGACACATCTATTTATGTATTGATTAGATATTGAAAGCTAGAATAAAATGATTCAATGTGCTGATATAGCAAAATGATTTAGGGCACTACTTTTTATGTTCTTGGATTTACTACAATGCCAGTAAAATCAGAACCTTGAACTGTTACTTAGATGAAATAATGACAAAACCGATATAATTATCGACGACACATAAACGATAATTGGTTGCAAATATGCTTAATTAGTTAATATGTATAAACGAGGATCCCAATCCAGGCGTCAGCCTAAATTCGCTATAAAATAGCATGCTAGTACGGTGTTAATTTGGTCTATTAAACAGACACTTTTATCCCAATATTGGTTAAATAACTCATAAATTCAGTCATTGTGTATTGAGCATATGTAGCGTCAGTGTCTAAATTTGCTATGACCACAAATTCACAGTTTTAACCTTAATTATAGTCGCAACGATCATCTATCTAACTGATTACGAAACCCTTAAGAAAATAATTAAAATGATTTTTGTTATCAAAACAACTGTTTGCTTTATGTCGAATAACTGACTGCTCAATACCAAAATCATGATTGACTAGTGACAGCAGTTTATTGAGTGGAGGTACCTGAAAGGCTAAAAATTTTAGCTTGAAAATGTTTTTATTTCGATGGCATCGTTCTACCAACTCACATTAAATAAATGAAAAAATATGATGAAATACGTTAGAAAAATTCAAGATGAGACCCTGAATAGTCTTTTATAACGTCCTTTATCCGAAAGTGTTCAAGCATAATAGGCGTGCTGTTGTTTGTACCATTAATGTCAATATTTTCTGGCTGTGTTCAATGCTAAAACTAGGCAAGATTAAAAACGAATCAGTCACAAACATAACCCATTTTTTATTTAAAATGGATAAACTTTCACATATTTTGGGCAGTCAACCAGACTAATTTTCAAAACCGAGGACATTTATACCACAGGCAATCTAGCCTCAATCACTTGAAACGACTCGCCAAAAAAACATGCTGCTATTGCCCCTACTTTATTGGTTATTTTAACAGCAATAAGTGGAATATTTTGGCACGTAAATTATAAATTTATATGCAACTTAAAATAAATATGCAACAACGATTAATCTTAGCCTAACAGATGACTTGATTCACAATTACTCTATTGTCTCGTTTTGGGTAGCCCTTTGAGTAAATGACTAGTTTATAAAGATATGACTCATTTATTTAAAAAACTCTTTCGGAAAATATTTCAGAAAATCTTTTAAACTCTACTTTAAAAGGTGCTTTGTGGGGTACTTTAAAAATTTACTTTTAACTTCATTAAAAACCGTATTAAAAAACTAAAAGAACAATCTTCTGCTCTTTTAGTTTGGCTTTTCAACTTTTAAAAATATTACATTTTAGGAAGAATAACAGTGTCAATTACATGAATAACACCATTTTTAGTTTGTAAGTCAGTTTGAGTAACATTGGCGTTGTTAACTTTCACACCGTCTGAAGTATCAATCATTATGTCACTACCTTGAACAGTAGTAGCTTTACTTAACTTGACAACATCAGCTGCCATGACTTTACCCGCAACAACATGGTAAGTCAGGATAGCGACAAGCTTGTCTTTATTCTCAGGCTTTAGTAAGTCTTCTACTGTACCTGCTGGTAATTTTGCAAAAGCAGCATTGGTAGGTGCAAATACTGTAAAGGGGCCTTTGCTTTGTAGGGTTTCAACTAACCCTGCTGCTTTTACTGCGGCCACTAAAGTACTGAATGCAGGGTTACTAGCTGCTGTTTCTACAATATCTAATTTCGCTGACTTATGGTGCATAGCAGATGCACTAGCCGTAAGAAATGTTAGGGACAATATCGCAACTGATATAAATTTTGTAAATGACGTTTTCATATTTTTCTCCACAATTTAAACAACGTTAAGGAAACAATCTTTATGACTAATAGTCCTTGTCATAAATTAACAAAGCAACATTAAGCACATCATCATTACCTACTAAGTTAATTATTTGATCACAATGCAAAGACGAATGATTAAAAAACAAGTTAAAAAATTGTCGTTTCGATTTTTATCTCTTTATGGATCTAAACACCATAAATGGGTATGGCATACTAGTTAAATTATTAAAAAGCAGTATTTAGGGCTATGGAAACCGTTCTGAACATTGTGCGATATTTCGGCATGCTCAGTTATGTAATCCTGTTTCTTTACTGCGCTTTAAAAGTGGATCTTTACCATTATTCGCGGGTATTGCAGCGTATTTTGGTGTAGTACACATTTTCTTAGTTACCCTAGTAGTATTCGCTGGGGGGCTATTTAGGTGATAAGTTACGATTTTATTTAGGTAGAAAATACGGCGTTGCCAAACGCTCTTCGAACCTTTCTTATCAGCGAGCCGTGGCTAACGCTAAGCTGTTACTCGACCGTTACGGCAATATTCCTTTATCGTTATCTAAAAGGCCTGCGAACTATCGGCTCGCTTGCCGTTACATTGACTGATATGAGTTGGCCAGTATTTACTATGCTGAATTTCACATCGGCAATGACTTAGATTTTCGCACTTGTAGGCATGGGTTACTTATTTGGTTCCACACTTGAAAACACAATAGATGACAATTGGTGTTTATTTAGCATAACGCTTCTTGCTGTATTGTCTTTAATGACATACCTCGCTTGGAGGCATGTCAGTTCATTGGCAAAGAAAAGGACAAAAGATGATGTTTAACTTTTAGCTAAATACACGACCAATAAATACAGTCTTTATCCTGCGCCTCATTAATAACAAGATTAAAGCAAAAAATAAGTATGACAACGCTACACTGCCTCCACTACTGCTCGTGTCTGGTATCTCGGGCGTGGAGTTTGAGTCGTTAGGATCTGTGCCGGCCTCAAACTCTGCAATGCTGTTGCTGCCATCGTTATCAGGATCTTGCTGAGCGTCATTGCCATCGAGTGGATTTAAATTGTTCGCTATTTCATAGGCATCAGGTAGGTTATCGTTATCGTCGTCTGGATCAGCATTATTACCGATTCCGTCATTATCGGAGTCGACACTTTCTGTAATATCTAAAGCATAAGCGTCGTCAATATTATTGACTAAGTCACCGTCTGTATCATGTTCCCCGTCTAATCTAAATTCATCTTGGGGGAGACCCGCAAAGACTAAGCTAACAGGTTGATTTAGACCACCAGCAGCCGTGTCCACAAATACATTGAGAAAGGCTCCCGATGCTCCGTCATATTTAAGCACTTGGTTAGTATCACTACTGCATATATAAATGTTGTCGTCAGGACCAATGGTTAAGCAACTGGGTCGGCCTAATCCACCGCTACCCGCACTAATAAAACGTCCTAAGAAATTACCGCTGCTGTCAAACTTACTAAGGTCTTTACTACCCGCATTCGTCACATATAGATTAGCGTTACTGTCTGTGGCTAGGTGTTCTGGTTTATTAAGACCTTCGGTACTCAATATTTGTGGCACTGCAGTTATATCGTCCACACTAAAAGATAACAGTCTATTTGTGTCTCTTTCAGCGACGATTAATCTATCACCGCTTATCACAAAATCACGCCACACTGCTATGTCACTTGTTGAGTCTACATTTTGGGTACCCGACGCCAACAGACTAAAAGATTCAAGACTACTGGTGCCTAAGCCATTGTTGACTAGTAATGTGTTGTTATCTCTAAAAGCCAAATGTACAGGAAAATTGGTATTGAGTAAGTTTCGGTCAATCACTCGCCTTACAGTATTGGTTTGCCTATCAAAGGCAAGCACGTCGCTAAAAGCAATAAAAAATAATTGTTGCGCATTTGATAAAATGGCATCTGATCGGAATGAAAACCCACCGGTCTGTACTTCTAATAAACTGCTTATAAACACCCCGGTTTCACTGTTATAACGCAACACGCTGTCGCTCCCAGCACTCACTACCCAAGCTTCAGTTTCGATTAGCCTAGTGGTTGAAAAATAATCGGGCACACCGTCATTGTCATCATCAAGATCGTTTCGATCACCTATGCCGTCTTGATCATTATCCTTTGTCTCTTGAAAATCATTGTCTAATTGATCTGAATTTTCCCCAACCCCATCGCCATC
>CAZMDX010000548.1:0-6243 GCA_964564805.1 uncultured Pseudoalteromonas sp.
AGTTCTGATGGTGGTTGTTAAAACCTAACAAGGCAATCAAGCAGGAAAATTTACAGTTGGCTGTTTTCACTGCGTTCAACATTTTAGCCAACTATAAATTTCCTCTTATTGAGGCGTTATATGCACAGTGGAGTTTTAAATGGGGCATAGAGCAAAAATGGATAGAAGGTATGATTTAGACTGGTTACGAGTTATCGTATTTGGGTTACTTATTCTTTATCATATTGGCATGTTTTATTCGACTTGGGGATATCATGTAAAAAGTGTGCATGCTAGCGAGACTGTTGAACCCCTTATGAAGTTGCTCAATCCTTGGCGCTTAACTTTACTATTCTTTATTTCTGGCATAGCTATAAGATTTGCCATTGATAAACAGTCATTAATTAAATTTACGTTTAAAAGATCTACTATTCTTTTAATACCGATAATTTTCTGTATTCATACTATTATCGCTCCACAATCGTGGCTTGAGCTGTTAGAAAATGGTGAAATAACGGCTAGTTTTTGGGCATTTTATCCAGAATATTTAATAGGGAGTGTAGATAAATACTCGGTAGTCATTCCAACCTGGAACCACCTTTGGTACGTTGTTTATTTATTTGTTTATACTTTAATACTGATCCCTTTTGCTCGCCCTTTAGCTTCTTTTATGAATGGCTATGGCAAAAATATAAGCAGTAGTTGCCTTGATAATCGTTTAGGTATTTTTGTGGTTATGTTGATTCCGGTCATTCCATTTATAATTTTTCACTATATATTAAAACCTATTTATCCATCAACACATGCACTTGTTGGTGATTGGGCAAACCATCAGTTATATTTCAGTATTTTTCTTTTTGGCTTTTTAATATCCAAAGACAAGAGCTTTTGGCAAGCTATCGATAAAGCATTGATTCCAGCTCTAATCATGGTTTTTATTATTTCAACTATTGCTTCTATTGTATGGTACTTAGAAAGTCACAATTATAGGTCGTACACCCTTAATATTACAGAACACTATTCAGAAAAAACAAGAAAAACTGCATACGCATGGTTTTCAATTGTTGCCTTGTTAGCTATTTCCCAACGATGGCTAAATAAACCGAGTAAAGCTCTTTCTTATATGACAGAGGCTGTATTTCCTTGGTATATCTTACATCAAACATTAATAGTCATGATTGGTTACTGGTTAACAAGGCAAGGACTATCAATTTATAGTGAATCCTTAGCGCTAATATTATTCACATTTTTGGGTTGTTTTTTAATTAATGAATACTTTATAAGTCGTTGGAAGTGGGTCCGTCCATTATTTGGGTTAAAGCTAAATAAACTAAAAGATTAATAGCTTTTAGAGTACTAATTCAGCGCATATAACAAGCTGTTCAAGTGGGACAATTGCAGTTGGCTAGTTCCGCTCTGCTTCAAATTATAGCCAACTACAATTTGCCCCTTAACAGGGCGTTAAGTGACAAAAAATAAAGAACGGATTTTCAATGACTTTAGGCAAAGTAACACCGATTCTTCGAGTTTTCGACGAAGTTAAGACTAGAGAATTTTATATTGATTTTCTTGGGTTTAATGTGGATTGGGAACACAGGTTTGAAGATGGGTTGCCTTTATATATGCAAGTTTCAAAAGACGACTGCATTTTGCACTTATCTGAACATCATGGGGACTGTTGTCCTGGCTCTGCAATGAGAATCGAAATAGAAGGTATTGATACTTATCAGAAAGAATTAATGGAAAAAAAGTATCAAAATTCTCAGCCAGGAATTCAAGAAATGCCTTGGGGAAGTAAAGACATGTCAATTACTGATCCATTTGGTAATAAATTAGTTTTTACTAATGCCATCAGCACTTAACAAGTCAATGTTACAGAAAGCCAAATGCTGGGCCAAAACCAGCCCAACATTCGTCTTCTGCAAATTGAGGCGTTAAAATCATAAAGCTTGAACGGCTGCTTTTCGCTCACAGGGGTCAGTCGAGTCTGATTAATCTTATGATGATTTTTAGCTCAATCTCAATGAAGGCTGATAATTCGCAATCTCTTACGACCGCTATAGTTCGATAACTGTCTTTTTTGTCTGCGATTAGAATGACAATTTCAAATCTAAATATACAGACTAAACACTAAATTAGTACGAGCCCGTTGTCTCAGAAAAAGCACCATAGAAGCCCAAAAATAGCAACGTAATGTATAAAAGAATCGAAGCTTAATCGACTGCACAGAATTCAGTTTTGCAGAATTTCAGAATGTGAAGTTTTCCACTACCCCACCCTCACAAAAATGCACATACTGAAATTCAGTTCAGAAAAAGTTCGGAGTTCGATCGAGTTAAACTGTTAACTTTATTAGGCTTACAATGTGACGACAACTTCGGCAACCCAAAAAGTTCGGTATAGGTTCGGTTATGTACTGTGCCGAACGCCCCACCAGAAAAACACGTTACTTTTTTTGGGCTTAAACGGTAAATTTTAGACTTTCTCCTTGCCTCATAACCGTTAGGCCCCCTGTTCGAGTCAGAGAGGGACAACTATTTTTCTGTTATAAATCATAAGCTTACCCCACACTCACCGACTTATAGATTTTGGGTCTCCCTTAAATCTGTCTGAAAACCTCTTTTTTCCAATTTTGTACTCAGTTGACCGCTATGTGATGTTTACTGCTGACTATAACCACGCAATCGGTATATGAAATTTTGTTGAGGGCGTTGCTGTGGAAGTCTGGTAGTAGTTTTTGAGATGGATTTGGGATGAATACTAACCTGTGACTGGGACTGTGGTTGTGGTTGTTATTAGTGGTGCCTGCAACTGTTAATGCCCCTGACGTGGTCGGGATAGACCGGTTTATATGCAAGCTACAAAAATTTTGTCGTCTATGCACCTAATTAGTGATTCGGCATCATCCTCTTATATGGATAAACTTTCGACTTTTTAATTGTGAACTGTTAGCTATACATCGCGAATGCCTAAGGCTAATTATGGTTATTTTGCTATCATGACTTCACAGCATCACACATTAGAACCCTAAATTTCGTACCTATAAAGGAATGGAGATCCTATTAGATAAAGCAATCTGCGTGCTACTATGAAGTATTCAAAATAAGTAGTTATATTTTTAAAGGGTATTTATGAGTTCTTTTGTAGTAAGACATCTCCCAGAAGATATTGGGGCCGTCACAAGCATTTATAAAGAAGTGCGAAAAACACCCTTTTCGTACACCAGCAGAAAACATGAAGCTGAGATGGCTTCCGAGGGTGCATTTATTTATGTTATAGAAAGAGAAAAGGCCGGACGAAAAAACGTTTATAAGCTAGCTTATTGTTATAAATGTTCCGAAATTTTTAAAAAAGCCGGTGGTAGTAAATGGTTAGGTCAATTCGACTTTAAAAACACAGTAAAATATGGCAACGATAGCGAATTGCGATTATTTGATCCTCCGATAGTAATTACAGACCCTGATTTTATTAGTTGGTATAAAACTAAAACTTTAGGAATGTGTGAATTACCCAGCAACCAAGAGCGAGTGTTACTAGATATGCTTGTGTAATTTTTAGTGAAAATTCATTTGGGACGCTAGAATTCTCACTTGATGGCACTGCTTTTAATACTCACAGTTAACACTTAACATGGATCATTGTTAATTTTTACACTCTAGGATTAAGAATTAAAACTGTAACTGTTTATTAGTTGTGAATGAGTTCAACAAGATAATAATTTTATGGATGTACCTCATCAGAGAATAGGTTCAAAATCTGATGTCCATGTAGGTAGAGATTTTGAGTTGGCTGCACAAAACTTTCTCTATAATACTATTTAACGAGACAGCCATAATAACCTACCGCAGAGTATAGAAAGAATGAACGCGACATTTGATCCAAGCAATGAGCAACAGGCTTTACTTGGTTTTTGATTTTAAAGCCTTGCTGGCTATGTTGACTCAATAAATTAGCTAATTAGAGTTACGAATCAACGCTAGATGGGATTACATTTTTTTGACTCCTACGGACTATTACCACTTTAAATTAAGACTAACCAAAAACAATCCAATGTTACGAATAAATTTACCAAGCCACATATGATTATAATCTGGCGATTTACCCAGCCACCCATAAAGACTTGTCTAAATATCAAGACAAGCTAGGCTTTTATTGGTAAATAAATCAAAGGATTGATGTCATGCCCCAGCCTCGAATTAGTCAAATTAGTTTACCGGAGACCCCGTTTTATCATTGTGTTTACCGCTGTTTATGGCGCTCCTTTTTGTGTGGTGCAGTAACCGCGCTGTTCATAGTTATTCAAGTCGAAGCTATAATCATCGTCGAGCATGGGTTGAAGAACGACTGTTGTTTTTATCCTCAGTATTTTCCATTAATAGCGCAGCTACCGTATATGTGTCTATGCAGTGATGAGTAACCAAGTGCATGTGGTGTGATTTATAGATGTGAAACAAGTGATGGCGTGGACGGATAACGAAATGGTGCGGCGCTGGCACTTATTACAAAAAGGCTCACTACTCACTCAAATGTTTGCCTGGGAAGATACGCTAAGCCAAGGCCGGCAGCTAACGTTAGATGACACCATCATTGAGTATCGCAAGCGCTTGCATGACATTAGCTGGCCCATGCGCGACCTGAATGAACACATTTCCAGAGAAGCCATCAAAGAAGAAGCCTTACTGGCAGGCTCTGGGAAGATCGGTTTAAATCACAAGCCTTATCAGATGAACCCACATTATTGGCTTGTATGGCCTATGTTGACCTTCATCCCATTCGAGCCAAGATAGCGGATACTCCAAAAACCTCAAAGCACACTAGTATTCAACAACGTATGAAGGCGATGCAACAGCTTTATAGACACTCACTGCTCCTTTTGTCGGTAACCCAAGACGTGCCCAAGGGTATCGCCTTTTCACTCAAAGACTACTGTGAGTGAGTAAACATTACAGGCAGGATAATTAGAAACAACAAAGCGGGTGATATTAACCATCAACAACAATCAATATTACAAGGGTAAGGCCTATCGGGCGAACAATTACTCACCCTCACGACAGAGTTTTAAAAACACTTTTTTATGCGGCAGAGGCATAAATGATGATGAAGTAATTTAAATAGCACATTGGCCATTAACGCATTCGAGCCATGGGCAAAGCGAAAACGCTGTTACGCTGCGCATAAATTCAAAAGTCCCAACAAATTCATCGAGCGACTTAACCCAACTGTCTAATCATGCCCGAAAAACAGATAATCACCCATTATACTTCTAATTTTCACCCAAATAACCGAACACCTCACACCTCACACCAGCATGAAAAAACAACAATACCTCGCAGATTTGTTTTCCTAAAATATATTGTACTTGTGACCGGTTTGACGGAAAAGCGGCTTGAAAATATCCAGTTTCTAATGGCGGTTTCCGGTCTTTTGTAGTCTGCGAGTGTGATACTTTTTGTTTTTGGTTTTGGCTTATTTGATGCGCCAACTTAAATTAGTATAATGCTTGGCTATTATAAATTTCTCAGAATCCCTAAATTACCTATGATATTGCGTCTTTGAGTATAAAGCTTCATTGTCAATTTACAGTTATTAAGAATTTTGTTAATAGCACCTTTAATATTTGGCAATATTGGTTATAAGCATTTTGATTAAAAGTCCTTGAGTCTTTATTTATTAATCCATGCTGGTAGGTAATTTGTTAAACATGCAACTGTAATTGTTGTTTAATCAGTTTAATTAAAATGGCAGTAAAGTATGGCTCTGGCTCCAAATCAGCAAAGAGAAAATAATATCTCAAGAGGTATTGGTAAAATGACAGGTTTGGCTGAAATAAGAAATATACTACTTATTATTTAAAGACAAATCTGACATGACTTTTTAAATTGCGACTCCGCTGGTGCTTTGACTAACAATTTGTTTGATGTTTTTATTGGCAATATAGACAACTGTTAAATTCACAATAGAAGCTCCAATCTGACATAGTCTTAAAAAATTAATAGATTTTGTCCATTTTCAAGTGGATGGTGGTTACTGGTAATGCAATATATTGACAGCGTAATCAGTAACACTGATCACATCCTAATAAAAAGTATTGAATATATCGCTAGTCATTAGCACTGACTTTTTATATTGAATAATTGATTGATGACGTTATGTCTTTTCTATAGACAAAAACGGCAACTAAAAGCTGCCTTAATAGAGCGTTTTAAAATTAAAATTTTAGCTTAAAAACCCGCCATCAACGACTACAGTTGCACCCGTAGTATA
>CAZMDX010000549.1:0-1765 GCA_964564805.1 uncultured Pseudoalteromonas sp.
AAGGCGACAGCAGTGTTAAAACCTACGTATTACGTGTCGCTCATAATAAAGCGATTACGCATGTTGCCTATCACGCTAAACAGCCTCGTAACGACTCTTATTGTGAAGTAGAAACACCACAGCCAAGTCAGCAGGCTAGTTCTGATGCGCAATTAGCCCAACAACAGCAGATTCAAACCATGCTTAAAGAAATTAGAAAAATGTCCATACAAACTCGCCAAATCGTCACCATGTCGATGGAAGGACTGAGTTATAGCGAAATAGCGGATGCTTGTGGCATTAGTGGCACCAACGCTGGGGTGATACTTAATAGAGCGAGAAAAATATTAATGGAGAGCATTCAGTATGGTTGACAATCACGATCCCTTAAGTCAACTTTGGCAACAACAAAAAGTGATGCCAGCAGATGTTTTAGAAGTATCTAAAAAGTGGCGCAAAGTAAGGTTAAAACAACGCTGTTATGTCGTGTTGGATATGTTCAGTGTAGTGGCACCTTTTGCCTTGATATGGCATAAGTCTGAAAAGTTAGATGATTTTACTATGACACTGATGCTTGGTGTTTTGTCGCTTTCAGTATTGGTAGTTGCTTACATAACTTGGTTGCGTCGCTTTTCTTTTGGTTGGTCAAATGCATCAACAGATCAGTACATCAAACAATTACAAAAACAAGTTGAAAGTAACATCAAAATTGCTAATTTGAGTTTACATTCAGTCTGGTTTACTGCGTTGTTAATGCTCATTTTACATGGTGGCTTGTACTATTTTGAGGTGTTCCCAACAGACAGGCTTATTGATAAAGCATTAGTTACACTTGCAATAAGCGCTGTCATGTTGCCTTGCCTTTGGATTTGGGCGTCTAAGCGAAAAAAACGATTTAGTCAGGAGTTGCTAGAACTGAATCATTTACTAGAGGGTGGAAAGGACTGATTTCTTTAGTAAATTTAAGTACATTAAGTCTAGGACAAGATCCAAAGCATTAGCTGCGTGGCGATAGCTTCGTCGACTATAATTTTCAAACGGCTAAGCCATTATATAAGTTTGTTTCGACCCTATTTACTTGCTTTTGACTTGCCTTTGAGCGGCTTCTTTTTGGTTGCTTTTTCTTAGCTGCAGTAGAAAAAGTAACTGGTTAGAAGAGATTCAAGTCAAAAACCGGCAAGTGGACGCCGCGCTGGATGCTAATAAGCGACAGAGCATGCTTTTGCTCTACCGCTGTTAAGAGGGTGTAAAAATCTTCGTAAATGACACTCGTTTCTTCAAATTTACTTTTGCTTACTACCCTTCCTCGCTTTAAACCACACAACACCTTTATATGCGACCAGTGCACATAAACTCCAAAAAGCGATGTGGTAAGCAAAGTGCACAATTTCTCCAAGGGCGTGATCTTCATGGGCCATTGCGCCGCTAGTCATGGCAAGGCATATCAAGGCAAAAATATATTTCATAATGGTTCCTTAGCTAACATTTAAATAGGGTGAATAAGGCGCAGTTTTTATATCTGCAACATGCCTTCTTTTTCAATAAATTGGATGATGTCATCTAGGCCCTGTTTGGTTTTCATATTGCTGAAAACAAAGGGTCTGTTACCGCGCATTTTTTTCGCATCACGGTCCATGACGTCTAACGATGCACCTACTAGCTCGGCTAAATCGATTTTGTTGATGATCAGTAAGTCTGATTTGGTAATACCGGGGCCACCTTTGCGTGGGATCTTATCTCCGGCTGATACGTCAATCACGTATAAAGTGAGGTCTGATAATTCAGG
>CAZMDX010000550.1:0-4824 GCA_964564805.1 uncultured Pseudoalteromonas sp.
TTTTTCTTTTGCTCTTTAAGTGTCTTGCTTTTTTCGAACAAGAACTTACCGTAATCCATTGCTTTACATACGGGCGGCTCAGCATTGGGGCTAATTTCGACCAAATCTAAACTTGATTGTTCAGCGATTTCCATGGCTTCACTAATAGACACTACGCCTAAAGGTTCACCCTCTTTACCCACTAAACGAACTTCGTTTAAAGTAATTTCTTCGTTGATCCGAGCTTTGTTCGAATCTTTAGCCTTCATGTTAGCGCTTTTAATATGTCATTCCTCCACAAAATTAATCAGATATGTTTGTTGTCAACTTCCGACATGGCTTGGTCAATAAACGCTTCTATCGACATCTTTCCGAGGTCATCACCCTTGCGTGAACGCACAGCAATTTCACCACTTTCCATCTCTTTATCGCCAACAACAAGCAAATATGGGACACGCTTCAGCGTGTGCTCGCGGATCTTAAAGCCTATCTTCTCATTTCTCAAGTCTGACTTGACTCTAATTCCACTTTCTTTTAGCTTTTTTACTACTTTATTTGAATAATCGGCCTGTTTATCGGTAATATTCAACACAACTGCCTGAGTCGGTGCTAACCAAAGTGGAAACAGACCAGAATACTCTTCAATCAAAATGCCAATAAAACGCTCTAATGAACCCAAAATTGCTCTGTGGATCATAACGGGGACTTTTCGCTCGCCATCTTCGGCCACATAAGTTGAACCCAAACGTCCGGGCATAGAAAAATCGAGTTGCACGGTGCCACATTGCCAAGGTCTGTCTAAACAATCGTGTAAAGTAAATTCAATCTTAGGACCATAAAAAGCACCCTCACCAGGTAAATACTGAAAATCGATACCTTTGGATGTTAATGCTTCAGCTAATTCTTTTTCTGCTTTGTCCCACACTTCTTCACTGCCCACACGTTTTTCTGGGCGTGTGGACAGTTTTACTGAAATATTTTCGAAACCAAAGATCTTGTAGATTTCGTAAACTGAATCAATGCAACCACCGACTTCAGCCAACACCTGCTCTTCTGTACAAAAAATATGCGCATCGTCCTGGGTAAATCCACGTACGCGCATTAAACCATGCAATGCGCCCGAGGGCTCATTCCTATGGCAACAACCGAATTCGGCCATACGTAAAGGCAAATCACGATAAGATTTTAAACCTTGGTTAAAAATCTGTACGTGGCCCGGGCAGTTCATAGGTTTAATCGCATATTCACGTTTTTCTGACGTAGTAGTAAACATGTTTTCAGCGTATTTATCCCAATGGCCAGACTTTTCCCAAAGACTCCTGTCCATCATCAATGGTGCTTTAACTTCTTGATAGTCATATTCGCGCAATTTGCCACGGATAAATTTTTCAAGTTCGGTGTAAATGCTCCAACCATCATTATGCCAAAACACCATTCCTGGTGCTTCTTCTTGCCAATGGAATAAATCTAGCGCTTTACCAATTTTGCGGTGATCGCGTTTCTCTGCTTCTTCTAATCTGTTTAAGTAAGCTTTTAACTGCTTCTTATCCGCCCAAGCCGTGCCATATACTCGTTGCAACATTTTGTTGTCGCTATCGCCGCGCCAATAGGCACCTGCGACCTTCATTAATTTGAAGTGTTGACAAAAACGCATATTAGGCACGTGGGGACCACGGCACATGTCGATATATTCTTCGTGGTGATACAAACCAGGTTTGTCATCTTTATCTATGTTTTCATCGAGGATTTGAATTTTATAAAACTCACCTCTGGCTTCAAAAGCATCTCGGGCTTCTTGCCATGTGACCACTTTTTTTACAACGTCATAATTAGTTTTTGCTAATTCCATCATGCGCTTTTCGATTTTGACTAAGTCCTCATCATTTAATGAGTGTTCCATATCAATATCATAATAAAATCCATTATCAATAGTAGGCCCAATAGCCATTTTTGCATCAGGATAAAGCTGCTTAATGGCATGTCCAATTAAGTGAGCACATGAGTGACGGATGATTTCTAGGCCATCGTCGTCTTTGGCGGTAATAATTTGCAGTTGTGCATCGCTCTCAATTAAATCGTGTGCATCAACGCGAACACCATCCACTTTGCCCGCTAAAGTAGCTTTAGCTAAACCAGGACCAATATCACTGGCTACATCGAACACAGAAACTGCATTTTCAAATTGGCGTTGGCTGCCATCGGGAAGAGTAATTACGGGCATATCGAAATCCTTATGCAGTGGTGACACCTACCAAGCGCCACATGCGAACATTTAGAATCGGTTTTAATTCAGACCGATGTATAAAAATAAAAAACACCCAAAAAAGGGTGCTTAAAAAAAAGATGCTCTGCTACCATCAAAGCAATTAAGTCTATTATAACGAGATAAGGTTTAGTGATGCAATGCAAAGCCATAAAAACTGCTGTTTACTTCTTAGTTTTAACGGTCTTATTAAATAGTAATAATAGCTGGGCTGATGATTGGAAGCTTGAAAAACAAAAAAACAGTATCCGTATTTTTAGCAAAAAAACGGACACTGGTTACAAAGAGATACGGGTCAAAGTCATTGTTGAAGCAAATCCTTATGCATTAATTGCCTTATTAAATGATGTGGCTTTTTCTCCACAGTGGATACATAACTGTGTTGAGGTAAAAGTTCTCGATGAAGTTTCGCCAACGGAACGCTTAATAAATAGTTTTTTTGCCGCGCCTTGGCCAGTAAAAGATCGAGATATGGTTTTTTATTCCAAAACTTCGTTTAGAAACAATACCGTTCAAATTGAAATATCTGATAGAGGTGAGGACACACCGCACCATGCAAAATATGTGCGGATGCAAAATATGCATGGATTGTGGCAAGCTGATGCGTTGGGTAAAGGCAGGAGCGAAATTACGTACACCGGCGGTGGTAACCCAGGAGGCAACCTACCAACTTTTATTGCCAATAAAGAACTGATTTCTTCTATGTTTAAAACATTTCAAAATTTATCAAAAGTCATATCATTGGACGAGTATCAGTCAATCGAAATTACTGATTGATATAAAGAGTCCATTATTTATAGCTTAATCGACCATCCAAGTTTGATACTTACACCATAATTAGGTAATGACATATCTAATCGGGACTAAACATGTGGCATTTCATTAGTGAACAGATCAGTGAATGTATTCAAGAGGATTTTATTTGCAGCGATATTCGTGAGGTCAAGGCCGGTGATAGCCACAAAGCTTACAAAATATCAGATGGGAAACAACGCTTTTTTGTCAAAACCAATGAAAAAATTCATCTCCCTAATTTTGAGGCTGAAGCAGAAGGTTTAAAACACCTTAACAACACCCAACTATTTAAAGTGCCAAAAATTATTTGTACAGGTTTAGTGTCTACTCATAGTTTTTTAGTTTTAGAACATATCGCTATGACTAAAGGCAATGAACAAGGCTGGTTTAAGTTTGGACAAGCCTTAGCAGAATTGCACAGGACTAACACCCAACAAATGTATGGATGGCAGGAAGATAATTTTATTGGGCTCACACCGCAGTCTAATCTTTGGCGAAAAAAGTGGGGCTGCTTTTTTGCAGAACAACGTATTGGTTTTATGTTGCAATTGTTATCTGAAAAAGGTCATGTTTTAGCCAATATTGATGGTGTAGTGGAATCTGTCAAACAATTGCTCTCAGGACACAATCCCACAGCGTCTATGTTGCACGGTGATCTTTGGCAGGGTAATACAGGGTTTCATAAAAATCTGCCTATTTTATTTGACCCAGCCTTCCATTTTGGTGATCGTGAAACAGATTTAGCCATGACTGAATTGTTTGGTCGATTCCCCGACAGTTTTTATCAAGGCTATGCAGATATATGGCCACTTGAAGTGGATTATGAATATCGCAAGTCTGTTTACCAGCTGTATCATGTTTTAAACCATGCATTACTGTTTGGTGGCCAATATATTGATAGCGCAAAAATGACTCTTAGGAACTTAGACACGTAAGGTATAAAAATACACCGTTTAAATGGAGTAAATATTAGAGTTTGTTGATCTTTTCAATTCAGCCCGCTCTATTCTTTGTTATTGTGCATACATACCTTTGATATTTAATAGTTTAAGTTTGAGTAAAATGGAAAACACAGTCACCCTTATCACCGGCAGTGCAAAGAGAATTGGTGCGCATACTGCAAAATATCTACATTCATTTGGTTCAAATATCGTTGTACATTGCAATCAGTCAAGGCTCGAAGCAGAGGAGCTATGCTTAGAACTCAATCAAATTAGAGCAAAATCAGCCATGTTGGTGCAAGGTGATCTATCCGACTTATCAAGCATCGAACGTATTGGTCAACAAGCTATCGACTCGTTTGGTCGTTTGGATATATTGATCAATAATGCATCTTCGTTCTATCCTACTCCGGTTGGCACTATCACAACAAAAGACTGGCAAAGTCTAGTCGGCAGCAATATGCAAGGGCCATTATTTTTATCCCAATACTGCGCGCCAGCATTAGCACATAATTCTGGTGCCATCATCAACATGGTGGATATCCATGCTACAAGGCCATTAAAAGACCATACACTTTACTGCATGGCAAAGTCAGCTTTGGTAACCATGACCCAATCACTAGCATTAGAGTTAGCACCTGAGATACGAGTTAATGGTGTAGCACCCGGTGCAATTTTGTGGCCTGAAATGCAAATGAAAGACGATGATAAACAACAAATCCTTAACCAAGTACCAGCGCAGCGACTAGGTACCATGCAAGATATTGCACATGCTATTAAATTTTTAATAGACGCCACATATGTATCAGGCCAGATCATTGCAGTGGATGGAGGACGCAGTATTTC
>CAZMDX010000551.1:0-10127 GCA_964564805.1 uncultured Pseudoalteromonas sp.
AGCTTTTTTGGAATAGTATATTCGTCTTGCTTTGGCAAGTTTGGGAAAAAACACAGTCGAATTTGAACCATTACACGGACTAGAGTTCACGAAATAGGTTGACTATGTCTTGTTATTGAACGGAATAATCACAGTATCCCCTACTTTAATACCAGTTCGCGCAAACCAACCTTGATTCATTTCCCAAGCAAAAAGTACCTGCTCTGATGAACCTGTGGTCGATAAATCGTGAGGCTGCATAGCTTTGATATCGGTGATTTTGCCATCTGCACGAATAAAAGCGACATCAAGGGGAATAATAGTGTTTTTCATCCACATTCCGGCGCGTTTAATTCTATTAAAGTGGAATAACATACCACAGCTGTGGCACATTTCTTCTCTATGCATTAAACCTTGAGCACGTAACTCCAAAGTGTTGGCATACTCCAAAGTGTAGACCTGTTGTTTAATCTTTACTTGAATTTGAGGAAACATATTGCCTACTTGTTCAGCAAAAACCAGACTAGAAACGATGGCAAGTATAGAAACTACTGAGAGTAAACGAAGCTTAAACATGTCTTTTGATTATGTAATATAAATGATACATCTAGACTACAGTTTTTTGCAGGAACAGCCTATTTCTTTATCGCTAATTTGACACGTATGAAAATCTTCTTACACATATCTAAGCTAAGAAACCGGCTTTAATGTAAGCCGCGTCATCAACAACACGAAACACACACTCAACTGATCATTCTAATAATATATCTTCCTCACCAGTAGGTTGCGCTCTCAACAATTAACTAAACCGGCAACTTGCTCAGCATTTAGTGTTTTAGGTGCAAAGTAATTAAAAAGACAAGAACAAATTAAAGAGATGCTCTATTTGGATAAAATGTAAATACTGAACACATGCCAAGTCTTTATGGATGTTTTAGCTGACTACAAGACGTAATGAGCCTTAATAAAAAAGGATATAAAAATAAGTAGACTGCTTTAATTAGAATAAGTAAAACAAGCCTAAAGGCTTGTTTTACTTAAATGGGTCAAATAGACAAGCCTAGATTGGATCAGCAATTTTAACAGGCACAGCTTTAGCAGGCGGTGTAGTTAACTGTTCAAGCGGAGGAGCAAAATCAGTTAAGTTAATACCTTCAACAGCTTTTATATATTCCTCTAAAGTTGGTGTACGACCTAAGATACTAGACAGAACGACCACTGGTGTGGAAGCAAGTAATGACTCGCCTTTCTTTTCTGTAGAGTCTTCAACAACACGACCTTGGAATAAACGCGTTGAGGTAGCGAGTACTGTATCGCCTTTTTCAGCTTTCTCTTGATTACCCATACATAGATTACAACCAGGACGTTCCAGATACATGATGTTTTCATATTTTGTACGCGCAGAGTTTTTAGGGATGACGTCATCAAATTCGAAACCTGCATATTTTTTAAGCACGTCCCAATCACCCTCAGCTTTAAGCTCATCAACAATATTATACGTTGGCGGTGCGATCACCAGCGGTGCTTTAAACTCAACTTTGCCATTTTGCTTCTCTATATTTCTCAACATTTGAGAAATAATTTGCATATCCCCTTTGTGGACCATACATGAGCCAACGAACGCCAAATCAACTTTTTTGCTACCCTTATAATGTGAAACAGGTCTGATAGCATCGTGAGTATAACGTTTTGAAACATCAGGATTGTCGACGTCGGGATCGGCAATCATAGGTTCGTTAATCTGGTCGAGGTCTACGACTAATTCTGCAAAATATTCTGCATTATCATCTGGTCTTAGAGCGGGTATTTCTCCTGATTTGATATCAGCAATTCGTTTATTTGCAACATCGATGAGTCCCTGAAGCACTTGAAGTTCATTGTCCATGCCTTTATCGATCATGATTTTAATTCGGCTTTTAGCTATTTCTAGTGATGCAATTAAGGTGTCATCTTGAGAAATACAGATAGAGGCTTTCGCCTTCATTTCAGCCGTCCAATCGGTAAAAGTGAAGGCTTGGTCGGCCAGTAAAGTACCAATGTGGACTTCGATTATTCTTCCTTGGAAAACATTATCACCAAATTTTTTCAACATTTGAGATTGTGTAGCATGCACTACATCACGAAAATCCATGTAGCTTTTCATATTACCTTTGAACGTCACTTTTACAGACTCTGGAATAGGCATGTTTGCTTCGCCAGTAGCCAGGGCGAGTGCAACCGTTCCAGAATCAGCACCAAACGCAACACCCTTTGACATTCTAGTATGAGAGTCACCACCAATGATAAGCGCCCATTCATCAACGGTAATGTCATTCAGTACTTTATGAATGACGTCTGTCATAGGGTGATAAACGCCTTTAGGATCGCGAGCGGTAATAAGACCAAACTTATTCATAAAGCTCATCAGCTTAGGAATATTAGCTTGCGCTTTGGAATCCCATACCGAAGCAGTATGACAACCCGATTGATAAGCACCAACAACAATAGGAGAGATGACGGTTGCGGCCATAGACTCTAATTCTTGTGATGTCATTAAACCCGTTGTATCTTGAGAACCTACAATATTCACTGTTACCCGAACGTCAGATCCAGCGTGAAGAGCTGTTTTAGAAGCAACGCCTACTGCATTTTTATTGAATATTTTTTCAACAGCAGTTAAACCTTGTCCTGCATGAGACACCTCTTTAGAAGGAGCAAATACTGACTGCAATGTTACGCCGAGAGTTTGGGCCGCAAAGGTTTGTAACTTTTTACCAAAGACAATAGCGTAAGATCCACCTGCTTTCATAAACTCAACTGATTGAGGTGTGAAAGCTGAAGCTATATCAACCAGTTCTTTATCACCGTTGTATAACTTTTTCTCTTTTGTATTAATGGTAAGCACAGTACCGGTTTCTACCGAGTAGGTTTGCTCAAGGACTGGATCGCCTGATTCATTAAGTATCGGCTTACCATTAGCATCGAGTTTTTTGACCCAGTTTTTAAGATCTAATCCAATACCGCCAGTTACACCAACGGTGGTTAAAAAGATAGGCGAAATACCGTTTGTACCTGCTACAACAGGGGCAAAGTTCACGAAGGGAATATAAGGACTGGCTTGTCTACCAGCCCATAAAGCCACATTGTTAATACCAGACATTCTAGAAGAACCGACACCCATCGTGCCTTTTTCAGCGATTAACATCACTTTTTTGCCAGGGTGAAGTTTTTGTAGTGCTTGGATTTCATCTTGAGCAGCGGGAGAAATCAGGCACTTGCCATGCAACTCTCTGTCTGAGCGAGAATGAGCTTGATTACCGGGTGATAATAAATCCGTGGAAATATCACCTTCACCGGCGATGTACGTAACCACATCAATTTCTTCATCTATTTCAGGCAGTGTAGTGAAAAAGTCAGCTCTGGCATAACTTTCTAAAATATCTTTAGCGAAGGCATTACCGGCCTTAAAGGCATTTTCAAGACGGTTCATATCTGCTTCGTATAAGTACACTTGATTTTTTAATACTTGTGCTGCGTGTTTAGCTAAGGACTCATCGTCAGATAATGCTAAATCTAGGAGCACCGCTACTGAAGGGCCACCTTTCATGTGAGATAACAACTCAAAAGCAAACGTTACTGTGATTTCTTCGACGACGACTTCGCCTAAAATGATTTCATTTAAGAATTTAGTCTTTACACCTGCTGCGCTCGTTGTTCCAGGCAACGTGTTATAAATGAAAAAATGAAGCGAATCTTCTCTATGCTCATGGTCCGAGTCTTTAATTTGCTCAATAATTTCTGCTAATAACTCAGCACCATCAATCGGTTTAGGCGCCAATCCTAGGTCTTTTTTACGGCTCTCAATTTCTTTAACGTATTCTAAATACAAACTCATATTCAACTCCCAAGGGCAATAACATGCTAACAATATGATGATTAGCAGGGTGAAACTTTATTGATAGTTTACCTAATTTTTTATTCATTAAGCATCTTTTGGTAAAATAAGCGCTATACGTTCATGCATTCTTTAAATAAGCGGTTTATTTTCCAACGGGTGATGTTTTAATTTAGCTCAACTAAGCTGGCAACTTACTCAGCGAACAACAACTCAGACGATGTACTTTTAGCGGCACGTTTTTAACGTGTTAATGAGAGGATATTGTCACAATTTATGGCCTCAAATTGACTCCCCAAATAACAAATAAACTGAAACATAGGATACAACCAAATATTATAAAGGTTATTACCCAAAAGTGAAGTTGACCGGGCCTTCTGTTTGCTTATACTCAGTATTTATTTAATTGATAAGTGGGTTCATTTCCTAAATAAATTCTACTTTTTATGTATCAACACTCAACTTTTCTATCTATTTTTAATTGGAATAATGCGAAGCAGTTTACTTTTTCGCTGTTAGTTAATTTATAAATTGAGCCATAAGGATGCACACGCACATCACAATTCTTTGCTCGAGTTCTTTAAATAATGATTTTTTGCCGAATACTTTAACCCCGTCCATTTGTAACCATCGCACTTCTTTAAACTTTAAAACGCTAACCAACAAATCACCATTTACTTCATTAGACAGATTACCTTGATGAACTGATATACCTGAAGGAGTGATAGAAGACGTCCAATCTAGTCTGGGTTGCTGCATATTGGCATATTCGGTAAAGGGGCTAATGCTAGAGCCGATATAATCGAGTCCCGTGGTAACCACTGGCCAACTATAATTACCCCTACTTAAATAATGCTCAGTGCATCGCCGCCATAGCGTCCGTATTTATTTGAAAAAATCACATGACCTTGAGTATCGTGAAGTATTCCTTGGTGGTTTCGATACCCACAGCTAAAAACATAATTATTTGGCGAATTAGAGATTTCAGCCACAAACAGATTATTGGTTGGCACGCTGGCATCGTCATTAATTTGAATTACTTTGCCTAGTAAAGTGAACGGGCGTCGACTTAAAGGTGTCATGGTAAAAATAATCATTTTTTACTTAAGCTAATTATCTATTCAGTTTGCTCGCATAACCTGTAGGCATTATTATCATCACCCACGGCATAGGAAAATACCCCCACCTATTTACAAAAAATCGGGATGTAAAATAACGTCTAACAATGCCCCTACCCATCAAAATAAACGTCAGTTGGCCAACCAGTAACAGGTTTAGAAACATCATTGTCTGTTATTCTTATTCGCTGCCAAGTTCGCTCAGTGACCAATAAACTTTCATCAGGTAAAGAGCTAATAACCAAGTAAAATTTAAGCTACTGGCGACATCCTGTACTTTATAGCTGGAAAATTGTAGCGTTTGGGACGCAAAGCCACAGAAATTGGTGCTTAAAAATATACTTAGCCCAAAAATAAAACCCGATGTTGCATAGGTGTATCGTCTCTAAATTACATTAAGTTCTGGATGACAGATGTTAGTTCTATTGATATTAACATTCAGTTCGCTCATCATCGCCGCATTCTATATCTCGCATCAAGTTTTTAATAAGTAATACATTATGAAATTAAATTTTTACCTTAGGCTTTGCACGCATTTTTTTATTGCAGTTATTTTTGCATTTGTTATAGCAAGCTTGTTCCATAGCCAATTGATAATGGCTGAATTGAGCAAGGTGGGTGTAGATATTCTTTTCAAAGATCGCCTGAGCATGAGTATTGATGACTTGTTAGGTCTTTATCCCACTTATTGGATAATGATAGCGGTTAGCTATTTTATCTCTTTTATAGTGGCAGGTTTATTAATCAAACAGTTCACATTATCCCCTTACATTGTGTATTTTTTAATGGGGGGCGGCGGCATCACAGTGGTACTTTTAACTATGCAACCTATTTTAGGAATCACATTACTAGCTGGGGCTCTCAGCACTTTTGGCCTTGTATGCCAGAGCGTAGCTGGGGCGATGGGGGGAGTTTTATTTGCAAACTTCAGGAGCAAGCAGCACGTTTCCATTCAGTAAAATTGTATAACTGGAGTGATATGTGTTTTGTTGGTTGATTAGCAAATAATACTTCAGTTTTATTCCAGTTTTACTATGTATTTACAATATTCCTAGGATATTAATTCGAGGATTATAACGTTTAAATAAATACGCCGGTGCCAATAGCACTCAAACACGTGCACTAAAGTAATAAAATGGCAGTCAGTGTTAGTGGGTTTTCATCCGTATTAGAATAGTTAATGTCTGATTGGTGGTAAATATAATGCGCTTAAAGCACATCAGGCGAACCAAAAAATAACGTAATCAACTCTAATAGCTAGATATAAATTCAGCTAGGAAATCATAAAATTGGTTGGATGAAAATATAGGTATAAAATACCACTTCTAATTGCGTGCATGTGAAATGGATAAAACTAGACTTTTTAAAACTCTTCTCGCAACGCACGCCTAGATGCTTTATCAACCAAACTAAACAGACTATCTATGTCATTTTTATTGCTAGACCTCTGATGACCAACTACCTTCACTAATTCACATTTTATGCTAGAAATTAGTCGATAAAACTTTTGATACAAATCATGGTTATTTAGCTTTTTATTTTTCACAGAACAATAATTATTCTGTTCTAGAGCACTACGCCTGCCTGGCAAACCAATAATATTTTGGGAGTCACTATAAATGGTTAACATGATATCGATCTCATCAGTCAAAATAACAATTTCGTCCAGTGCCCATAATAAGGTTTGCAATTCTAACTTAGTCGAACTCGTTTGTTCAAAGCGTTTGATTTTCACTTTATTTTTAAGTGTGTCTATAGACTTACACTCATCATTTACAACAAGATAAGCGCCATATCCGACCTTTACCCGCGTATTAACACTACCGTCTGTAAAAAGATGCAGGTGGGGCATTGTTCCTCCGTTCAAATATACATTTAATCTTGAGTTTTATAACATACTTCGGACATTATTGAGTAAAACGATACGACTACCGCTGAAGTAAAAACAGGAAGTAACTTGGCATTCGAGCAAGTTTTACATTGAATAAGTAGATGAGTGTGACTGATACTGGCAACAAAATTTCTTATCTAGAATTTTGGAATAGACAAAATTTTCAGTTTTATATAGAACAAGCATCAACCTCACAGTAATTATAGAATTTAATGGCGTTTGGTCTGCTTCCACGTACCGCCGTACTGGTACAGCGGTTGGAGTTTCGCTTTACTTTGACACTCACAGCAGGCAAGTAGCCAAGGGGCTGTTTGTTGTAATCGGATCCTGTACAGCACTGCCTCAGGTTTTTTACAATAATCACACTCTTTTAGCTGGCGCTTTCTTTTTGACTTTCCCATAGTGCAGTTTTAAAGTAATTTAGCAACAACAACAGCATAATGTGAACCTGTGCCCACTAGATTACCCCACATACGCATGGCTAAATCGGGCTTATTCGTCATCGCATTAAATGCTTCGTCTTTGTGGGCTTGTTCGTCTAAATTACACATTTTCATCATTGATATAATTTCGGTTTTATCAAGAAATTCAAGCTTTGATAAAGCATTTATTTGTTGCCTGTAATGAACATCAACGAATGACTCGACCTTGTAAATGGTGTAATAAACCCAATTTTTTCCAAGCAACATCGACAGTACACCCATCATAAATCCAGCAAACATCCAAATAATTAGCAAGGCACTGCCTCTAAACCGATGAATAAGATTTTCAAATTGAATCAAATGGTCCTTCTCCGTTGCTAAATGATGCTTGGCAAACGTTTCGATTTCGGCGTCTCTTTTAAAACGGTTAACCAGTAATATGCCGCGATATATCCATACTGCTCCGGTCTCCCCTGCATGACTTGCGCGAAGTTCAGAACGAATTGGATAGGCGTATCGTGTTTTATCTAAAGCGCTCACATTATTCATCTTCTTTCGTCCCCTGGCTGGGCATGTTCACAATGGTTTTTTTGTTTGTTAAAGAAATAATGCCGATAGCAAGTACTGCTATCATTGATATTGCTAAACTCACGACTATATACGCAACCCACGGTGAACTCACTCTGTGCCCTAATATATTTCACTAATGCTTAAAATTACGTTTTTTGAAACAAGAGGATCATACAAAGATTTATGTTTATATGATTGTTAAACAAAATATTGATACAGATGTGTGTATTAAGCATCGGTTGTGGTGGTGAGAGTCCCATACGACTCACTTTTTCTAGTAATGGTGATGTTGGAAGGTTCATGACTGTTCAGATGTCTAAGTACCGGCTAATTAGTTCTAAAGTGGCTAAAAAAGTTAATCACATGGGCAACAGATCGATATGGGTAATTGTTAATCCATTAACAGATACTTGGATCAACCTAAGTGTTGAGATGTAATTTAAATAATTTCCCCTCTTCGCAGAGTAACGATGCGAAGGTCGCTCATTGAACTATTTGAGGATACGCCAGCTAAAATAAGCTTGTATTATGCTTGTTTGCTATAAAATTTTTGAGTGTGATTATTTCATTATCTTATAATATATGCTTCGTTTTAACACTTTTATTAGAACATATACATTCAATATGTCGCTTGTGGCGTATCTTTGCTGCTGTATTTAGATGTTCCAGTGTATGCCAATCATTACGAATAAATTATTATAAAACCATTATAAAATGTAGTGAATTTCACTCGCCATTGATATAGCCATCGTAATGAGATAAGTTGCGCCAAGAAAAATTAACAACAATAAGGTGCCCTTTATGATGATGCTAATACGAAATATTCCTTGTCTTTTGTTATTTACACTTTTGAGCAATGGCTCAATGGCGCAGACAGTTGTGCCCACTTTTGTCTCAATAGATGGCAATACACTCCAAGCAAAATTACAGGTCACGACTTTAATTGAAGTTGATTTAGTGGTCGAATTTGAAAAAAGTGTTGGTTTAATTGCTGATAATATCAACATTAGCGCAACACTATCTGATGTTAATGCGAGCGTCATCACCAATCGACTCAGCACAACAGCAATCAAAGTTGTGCCGACTTTTCCTGTCATTATTTCAATTAGCCCTAAAGTTGACACCGGATTTGCATTTGAAGGTTTAGCGTCAGTAGAAATTTATACTCAGTCTGTGGATTACAATGCTGCAATGCCTGCTAGAATTTTCAGATCTCATGCCAATGGTAATTTTGAAGACATCACTTCCATGATCTCTGCAGGTAGTATCCGTGCACGTGGCAATACTGGCAGTTTCTCAGACTTTATGATCTTACTTGACGAGCGAAGTAATGCAGACATAGTCGACGATACATTTTCTCAGCTAAACGAACTAGTCGGTCAATATAACAATCATATTTCGTCGACCTTGGCTATTACAATACAAACCAGTCTTAATACTCTACAACAAACCTTGTTGATGACTGATTATACCGCTGCCTTAAAAGTAGTAGAAGAATTGATAGTTGTTATAGAAAACGCATCTGGCGAACAATTAAGTAATGTGTGGCGCTCTTCTAATGATTTGGTCAATATGCAAGGTGAATTACTTACTCGTCTTAGAACATTAAAATACAGTCTACGGATCATTTAATTCCATGATCGTGAGTATTGAAAGAGGATATTAGCGTGCCAATGCAAGTAAACATTTCGCTTGAAACGGGTTTGATGTCAGAACATATTCTTTTCGAAGGAAATGCTTACAACATTGGGCGCTCAGATCAAGCTGATGTGTTGATTAACCACCCTCAAATATCTCGCGAACACGCTACGTTGAGTGCTAACGATGACAACAACTGGTCACTTCGAGACACCAGTAGTGTTGGTTGTTATCATCATGGAAAACGTGTCAGCTATTTACCCTTAACCAATGAAGAAACCTTACATTTAGGTCCCGTGTCTTGCCAATTTAAACGCCTTAATCATCACCAACTCACATCTTTTGACAATCAAAAGATGTGGCGCCAACAACAACTTCTGCAACTTTCTAAGCAGTTTAGCCAATGCTCTTCGAGTATTTCCTTACTGGAATCTGCGCGTCATTGTTTGATACAAACATTGGGCTGTGAACGTGCAGCTCTGATTTTGGTCGATCAGCAAAAACAACTTCAGCATTGTTTGGGTTATGAAAAATGGATGGAAAAACACAGTTTTAATGGCAGTAATACAATTATTCAACGTTGTATAAATGAACAGCGGGTTCTTGCCATTGGTAATGTTCAAGCCGATCCTAGC
>CAZMDX010000552.1:0-7230 GCA_964564805.1 uncultured Pseudoalteromonas sp.
TAGAATCAGTTGTTGAAGACATGGTAAAGGCAACGCTTGAACCATTAAAACAAGCTTTATCTGATGCTGACCTTTCGGTAGGTGATATTAATGACATTATCTTGGTAGGTGGTCAAACACGTATGCCTATGGTTCAGAAATATGTCACTGAATTTTTTGGTAAAGAGCCTCGTAAAGACGTCAACGCGGATGAAGCAGTAGCAGTGGGTGCAGCAATTCAAGGTGGCGTATTATCCGGTGACGTGAAAGATGTATTGTTACTAGACGTAACTCCATTGTCTTTGGGTATCGAGACTATGGGTGGAGTGATGACTGCTCTAATCGAGAAAAACACCACTGTTCCTACTAAGAAATCACAGACCTTCTCTACAGCTGAAGATAATCAAGCTGCGGTAACCATTCATTGTCTTCAAGGTGAGCGAAAGCAAGCCTCGGGTAATAAATCTTTAGGTCAATTTAACCTAGAAGGTATTCGTGCGGCACAACGTGGTGCACCTCAAATAGAAGTGACATTTGATATTGATGCTGATGGTATCTTACACGTATCTGCGAAAGACAAAGATACGGGTAAAGAGCAAAAAATCACCATCAAAGCGTCTTCTGGTTTGAGTGAAGAAGAAGTCGAACAAATGGTTCAAGATGCTGAAGCAAACAAAGAAGCGGACGCTAAATTTGAAGAGCTTGTTCAAGCACGCAACCAAGCTGATGGCATGATCCACTCGACACGAAAGCAAGTTGAAGAAGCTGGCGACGCATTGGGTGAAGAAGACAAAGCTGAGATTGAAACCGCTGTAGTCGCTCTTGAAGAAGCAGTGAAAGCCGGTGACAAAGAAGTCATTGACACAAAAACTCAGGAACTTATCCAAGCCTCGGCCAAACTGATGGAAGTTGCGCAAGCAAAAGCGGCTGCAGAAGGCGCTGATGCTGGTGGACAAACTGATACAGGCGCACAATCACCAGATGAAGATGTGGTTGATGCTGAATTTGAAGAAGTGAAAGAAGACGATAAGAAGTAATTTTTTCAACTTAAATGGCTAACTTACGAATGAGTTAGTCTTACTTGGCGCAACAGTTAATTCTGATTGCGCCTTGTTTGTTTAAGAAATTACAAAAAGAATAAGCAAAATTTGGTTGTTCTAGAATTTTTTACTAAAGACCGCAGGATACCGAATCGAGATGTCGAAGCGAGATTATTATGAAGTGTTGGATGTGGCCAAAAGCGCCACCGAACGCGAGATAAAGAAGGCTTATAAGCGCCTAGCGATGAAATACCATCCAGATAGAACTCAGGGTGATAAAGCGTTGGAAGAAAAATTCAAAGAAGTGCAAGAAGCACACGAAATGTTGACTGATCCGCAAAAGCGCGCAGCCTATGACCAATATGGTCATGCTGGCGTTGATCCTAATCGAGGCGGCGGCGGTGGCCAAGGTGGAGACTTTGGCGATATTTTTGGTGATGTATTTGGCGATATTTTTGGTGGAGGACGTGGCGGCGGTGGTCGTCAATCTCGTGCTCGTCAAGGATCGGATCTGCGTTACAACTTAGAGCTTTCTCTTGAAGAAGCAGTTAAAGGTAAAAGTGTCGAAATTCGTGTGCCGACACTTGCTGGCTGTGATAGCTGTGACGGTTCTGGTGCTAAAAAAGGATCGAGTCCGACTACTTGTCCGACTTGTCATGGACAAGGTCAAGTACAGATGCGTCAAGGTTTCTTTGCTGTGCAGCAAACTTGTCCAACTTGTTCGGGTAGAGGGAAAATCATATCTGACCCTTGTAAACCGTGTCACGGACAAGGCCGCGTAGAGAAAACTAAAACGTTGTCGGTTAAAGTGCCAGCAGGCGTAGATACAGGTGATAGGATCCGTTTATCAGGCGAAGGTGAAGCCGGTGAAGCAGGTGCTCCAGCTGGTGATTTGTATGTGCAGGTGCACGTTCGCGACCACAAAATATTTACTCGTGAAGGTAATAATCTTTATTGCGAAGTGCCTTTAAGTTTTACTCGTGCTGCATTAGGCGGTGAAATTGAAGTGCCTACCTTAGAAGGTAAGGTTAAGTTGAAAGTGACAGCTGAAACACAGACGGGAAAAATGTTTCGTTTGCGTAACAAAGGTGTCAAATCAGTTCGCAGTGGAAGTGTTGGTGACTTAATTTGTAAAGTGGTAATCGAAACGCCAGTCAATCTGAGTACTCGTCAAAAAGAGATACTAGATGAATTGGAAGATTCCATGGGCACAGGCAAAGATGTGGCTAGAAATCGCCCAAAAGAAAGTGGTTTCTTTGACGGTGTGAAAAAGTTCTTTGATGATTTAACCAATTAATAAATCATTAATTGGTATAAAAAAGCCGCTAATTTAGCGGCTTTTTTGTAATACTCAACTCAGTTATTACCTATTAGTAAAACCCAAAACTCACAGCCTAATATTGAGCCAAAATTCAGCAGTATGACTTAATACTACATCCAAGATTTCTGACAGGATTCTACCTGATGAAGGCTTTCGTCAATCAACTGATAAGCTAATCTTTGAGGGATCATCGGTACTTTGAGTGCTCCAGAAGCTAGTATAAATTTGACTGTCGCCACTTGTCTTTTTTTCATGAGTAAATTTTGCTTGAATTGAGTTTGCTGTACCTTGTAAGTCGGAAAACAATAATAATCCACACCTATTAAGCCTTTTCTTAGGTAGACAAAATGCTCATCTTTGGCTATTCCCCAACGTTTCCAACGTAAAATAACTAAAGCGCATAGTCCTAAAAACAAAACACTTACCAGCATTGATATCATAAGTTTGTTATTCGTTATTGAAAGACTTGTTATAACCATCCACATAGGCATCAAGATAAATACGATATTACGTAAAATAAAACCTTTACTAATAGAGGTAAATCTATCGTTACCAATTAGATTATTGAGGTCATTGTTGGGATAGGCATCGTCTATTAATGCTTGAGATTCATCTGGTCTGATAGATGGCACAATAATTTTACTATTGGCAGCGGATGAATTCTGATTTTGACTAAAGGAGCTCGTTTGCTCAAACTTGAGGTTGATCCGTTTAAGCAACACGTCTAGCCAGTCTTGTTTTTGAACTATCATTTGTAAACGACTTAAACGCATGCTGACTTCGTGTTTTGTGAACAATCCACTGCGCCTAATATATTTATCATCCAGTTTGCTCAGTGTGTAACCATAAAAGCTAACAATTGCACCGATAACTGAAAAACCAACCAGCACAAACATGACCAACATGGTGAGTGACAATACATATAAACCTACTTCGAATAACGAATGAGTTTGCAGACTAAACAACTCAGTTAACTCTATTCCGAAGGTGCTTAACCATTCACTTATAGAGTTAAACATATTGTCATAAAAAGGGGCTAAGCCACCCAGAAAAATCCAAATTCTGTTACTGGTGATGCCATGAATAACTAAGTCAGATAACTTTCGTTGGTTAAGTACTCTTTCTTGCTGCTCTGGATTGTCAGCTGATCCTATTGTGAGCTCAACTTTTTTTGCAGATATATTGTACTGATCGGTATACATAGTGTCGTTTGGAACTTGATCTTGAATAAGAGTCTTTAGCTCTTGGGCAAAACCTAATTTAATTGCCACCAATTTAGCTTCGTTTTTAGCCGAACCTGCGGTGTCTAGCTGTAAACATGCATGACCTGTAAATCGATAATAAATAGGTTGCTCTATTTTGACATTTTGTACTCGAGAGAACGGTAGGTTTAAATGTTTTTTATTAAATATTCCCGAACGTATCTCGATATTATCTTCAGTTAAGCGGTAGCGATATACTTTGAAACTGACAAATGCAAAAAGTGTTAATAATGCAAACATCACCAAAATAACAGGCAACCAAATGTAAGGATGTTCGAGTACACTTTTGTAACTCACCGCTAAAGCGGGAATGAGATATATAAAGTTACCGAACAGATGTTTGAATACGCTAACCGTAAAATACAAAATAGCCACAGGAGATAAAACTTGCCAATCATTTTTGATTTGTAACTTATCAGCTGGGTTTTGGCTATTATTGACATAACCGTCAGACTGGTCATCCATGTTTGACTACATCTTTATGCTGTAAAATAAATTGGCGTAGTTGTTGAGCTGTATCTATCGGTAACCCGGGTATTTGAAAAGTATGCATGTCACCCCCGGCACTGAAAACTTGGAGTGTGGCTAATCCTACTTTTCGTTCAATTGGACCGCGTTTGAGTTCGATATGTTGGATCCGAGTAATAGGTTGACTCACCACTTTTTTAAAAAATAAGCCACTTGCATAGTGTAAATCAAGTTTTCTTAGGGTGTAGGTCTTGGCTTGATCGGATGCATAATTGAACCAAGTATTGAGAAATCCCAGTAAAGCGACACTCCAAATAATATAAGGCAAAGAGTACAAAAAATCTGCTGGTAAGTTGACAACAGACTGGAAGTAAAGTGATGTGCCAATTAAACATACAAGTAAAGTAAAACTTAGGTTAAGTAAACGATTTAACGGTGCATATTGTTGACATAGAGATTGTTTGTCTAGGGCCAATATTGTCGATAACTGTTCAATAGGAACGGTTGGGTTGCTGAAATGATTTGCTAACATGGTATTCCAAAAAAGTGATGAAAAAAGTGACGAAAAAATTAGTAACAAAAGAGATGACGAAGAAAAATTTAAGATTTAATTCTATCCGACTTCTGATGAAAAAGCTGCATTGCTTGGCTTGCATATGCAAAGCTGAGGTGTATTACAAAAAAATGACTGGTTACTTTACTGCATCAAAGATGTAATTAAGGCACAATCCGTTCATATTATTGTAAATAATCTGTCTACTAAAAATGGAACAATCACTATGAGTAAAATTGCTGTTTTTGGCGCCAACGGGCGTATGGGAAGAGTCTTGATTGATGCCATCGAACAAAGCGTGAATGACCAATTGACTGGTGCTGCTGTGAGAGCCTCATCTTCCTTTGTAGGCTTCGATGTGGGGGAGCTCGTGGGAATAAGTAAAAAAGGCTTATTGATTTGCACCGACTTATCGGTACATATTGAACAAATAGAGGTGTTGATTGACTTTACATTACCAACTGCATTGACTGAAAATTTGGCATTTTGTGTAGCACACAACAAACCTATCATTATTGGCACCACGGGTTTAAACACTAAACAAAAAATGGCACTAGATACTGCTGCAAAACATATTCCTATTGTTTTTGCTGCCAATTATAGTGTGGGCGTTAACTTGATGCTGAACCTAGTTAGGACAGCAGCCGCTGTAATGGCAGACACAGCCGATATTGAAATTTTAGAAACTCATCATCGATTTAAGAAAGATGCCCCTTCAGGAACTGCAATGGCAATTGGAGAAGCAATAGCTGATGAAATAGACCGAGACTTGTCAAAATGCGCAGTGTATGGCCGAGAAGGTGATACAGGCGAAAGAGACCATCAAACTATAGGTTTTGCTACCGTTAGGGCAGGTGATGTAGTAGGGGAACACACCGCATTGTTTGCCGACATTGGTGAAAGATTAGAAATCACTCATAAAGCATCGAGTCGATTAACGTTTGCTAAAGGAGCTGTCAAAGCGGCGAACTGGATTATCGATAAACCAGCAGGCTTGTATGATATGCAAGATGTACTAGGATTTAAATAAACGAACTCAATCACTTTTGAATAGTAGTTTTAACCCTTATGTGTAAAAAGTATGAACAAACGCTTATTAATGCCTTTTCTTTAATTGTGAATAGACCTGAAACGCCCTTGTATGTATAATATTTCGGATTTGCCGAAATTTAGTGGGATCGTTCAGGTCCTATATTCTTATACTGTGCAAATCGACAAAATATTCATTTAAATCATATGTTTACATGGGTGTATATGGTCTCCTGAAATGTTATAAAACATAGGAGTCTAAGGTTAAAACCGTTTAATATCTAACCTGGAGGTTGATTTGGCCAACTCTGCCCTTTTAGTACTTGAAGATGGATCAGTCTTTAAAGGAACCGCTATTGGAGCTTCTGGAATGTCTGTTGGAGAGGTAGTGTTTAATACTTCTATTACAGGTTATCAGGAAATTCTAACCGACCCATCTTATGCTGCACAAATTGTTACCCTCACTTACCCACATATTGGTAATACGGGCATAAATTCTGAGGATTGTGAATCAAATAAAATTTGGGCCAAAGGCTTAGTTATTCGTGACTTACCGCTTCTTGCTAGTAATTTTCGGAGTGAACAAAGTCTTTCCGAATACTTAGAAGAAAATAACATTCTTGGTATTGCAGATATTGATACACGCAGATTGACTCGGATTTTGCGTGACAAAGGTGCACAAAACGGTTGCATAATCGCCAGCAATACACTTGACAACATCGCTTTAGATGAATCTGTTGCACTAGACAAAGCACAAGCTTTTGCTGGCTTAAAAGGCATGGATCTAGCAAAAGAAGTGACCTGTGACAAAGCTTATCAATGGTCTGATGGAAGTTGGATATTAGGTGAAGGTTTCAAAAAGGGTTCAGATAACCCTGCCTTTCATGTTGTTGCCTATGATTTTGGTGTGAAAAGCAATATTTTACGTATGCTAGCCGACCGTGGTTGCAGATTAACTGTGGTTCCGGCCAAAACGACGGCTGATGAAGTGCTCGCGTTAAAACCAAATGGGGTGTTTCTGTCAAATGGTCCAGGCGATCCTGAGCCTTGTGATTATGCCATAACAGCTATTAAACAATTATTAGAAACCAACATTCCTATTTTTGGTATTTGTTTAGGTCATCAGCTATTAGCATTAGCCAGCGGTGCAAAAACGTCCAAAATGAAATTTGGCCATCATGGCGCTAACCACCCTGTTAAGGACATTAAAGGTGAACGAGTTATGATCACCAGTCAAAATCATGGGTTTGCGGTAGAAGAAATCAATTTGCCGAATACGTTAGAGGTGACACATGTGTCGTTATTCGATAAGTCTTTGCAAGGTATTCATCGAACAGACAAACCTGCTTTTAGTTTCCAAGGGCATCCAGAAGCAAGCCCAGGGCCACATGATGCAGCACCATTATTTGACCATTTTATAGAGTTGATGCAGCAGAGCCAATAAATACGCATCATCCCAAGTACGCACCTTTTAAAGTACAAGAATTAGTAGAGTAATTAGTGACATGCCAAAACGTACCGACATAAAAAGCATTTTGATTTTAGGCGCTGGTCCTATTGTGATAGGCCAAGCTTGTG
>CAZMDX010000553.1:0-2765 GCA_964564805.1 uncultured Pseudoalteromonas sp.
TTGCCAAAGAAAATTCTGGTAAAGCGTTAGCAAGCCCTGCGGTGAGAAGATTAGCTAGAGAATTAGACGTTGATTTGATGCAAGTTGCTGGCAGCGGTGACAAAGGTCGTGTTTTAAAAGATGATCTTATGGATGTTTCATTCTCAGCGGTTCAGCCTGTTACTTCAGTTAATAAAAGTGATCTGGCCACTCAAATAACTTTAGGCGGTAAACGTGTTGAGCCTATTCGCGGCATACGAGCGGCTATGGCTAAACATATGATGCATTCAGTTTTTACGGTGCCACATTTTAGTGTCAGTGAAGAGATACAACTGGATAAGTTAATTGAAACCAGGTCCCAGTTAAAAGGTGTATTTGAGAAAGAAGGAGTAAAACTTAGTTTTATGCCATTCTTCATCAAAGCGATGTCCCTAGCACTAGAACAGTTCCCTATTATTAACAGTCAAGTTAACGAAGACTGTACACAACTTACCTATTTTGATGACCACAATATTGGTATCGCAGTGGACTCTAAGATAGGGTTAGTTGTGCCAAATATTAAAGGTGTTCAGCATCTTTCTTTGTTTGAAATCGCCCAAAAGGTTAATGATCTGATTAGTCTCGCCCGTGAAGGTAAGTTGAAGAGTGCAGACTTGAAGGGGGGCACTATTAGTATTTCAAATATAGGTGTATTGGGGGGGACTGTTTCTACACCTGTTATTAACACCCCTGAATCAGCAATTGTGGCGTTGGGTAAAATTCAACGTTTACCTAGATTTGATGAAAACGATCAAATAATAGCAGTCAATATTATGCAAGTTAGTTGGTCTGGCGACCATCGAATTATTGATGGTGCAACGATGGTAAGGTTTAATAATTTGTGGAGAACATATTTAGAAAATCCACTGTATATGTTGGCTAAAATTTAATGTTTTTTAGTATTTTTCTGTTTTGTTTCAATTAAAATATGAGAGTGGCAAAATATTTTAGATGTTGCATGTACAAATATACTAAGAATTGTTAAGAATAATGACTTATCTTAGTGACTTATACTGGCTTTATTTTATCGCTTTAAGCGACTTGTGAGATAAATTATTTGTGTCCTGAGATCATTTTTTACATCAAGTTTTTTGTGATCTTGGGTGCAATTTCATTCAATTTATGGGAGTCTTTTATTTATAAAAATCAAAGAGTTTAGTCAATATGCCAAGCCCCAAAATTGTTCCAAATAATCGAATTATAGCCTACGTAATTCCTGGCGTAAAAAAAGATGTTATGCAGAGTATCAGGCCTTGTAAAATAACCCGTGATTGGATGGATAATACTCCCGCCCGTTATGCCTACCGATGTATACCTCTTACTGCTGCCAATAGCATGGGTTGGGAAATATTAAATCCAGTTGATGCTGAGATTTCTTGGACAGGGCCGGAGAACGGAGATCAATTAAATATCAAAACCGCTCATCAAGACCCATTTGGTCCTAAACCTCACTTTGGTACTGGCACAGTGACTTGGTACATTCCTTTTTTATTTCGAACTCCACCTGATTACGGTTTGCTTATAAGTGGGCCTGCGAATCAAGATAAAAACTTCGTAGTGCCTTTAGATGCTTTTATTCGCAGTGATTGGTTACCCTTTCCATTTACTATGAATTGGCGTATCACAGAACCTAATAAAACCGTTAAATTTAAAGCAGGTGAGCCCATATGCCGTATCATGCCTTATCCACTTGCTCTACTTAATGACATGCAGCTTGAAATTCATGATATGCACGAAGATCCCAATTTTATGCAAGAAGTTAAACAGTGGGATAAACAACGTGCTGGAAACTACCAAAGTCAACGTAAAGCAGAACAGCAATGGGCAGATGAGGGTCGTAAGCCTGAATTAAAAGAATTGTGGGACTCTAATTATGCGAAAGGACAAGCGGCAACACCTCCAGAATCCGAACATCAAAATTTATTTAAATGTTCCACCCCAGTAGATAAACGGGTTAAATAGGATACCTTTATTGTTATTTACGATGTTAATTATAGTGCCTCACAATAAAGGGTGGTTTAACCATCAAGCTAATTTTGCTTTAGTATTAAATTCAAAGCAGGATGAACTCAAATAAGTTAAGGAATTGAATTTTGTTAAGTTATCGTCACAGTTATCATGCAGGTAATCATGGTGATGTTTTAAAACACATTTGTCAGATGTTGATCATCGAAAAACTGAAGAGTAAAGATAAAGGTTTTTGTTATTTTGATACCCATAGTGGTGCTGGGATTTACCAGCTAAATTCACAAGAGTCACTTAAAACTAAGGAGTTCAAGCAAGGTATTGAATGTCTTACAGGTCACTCATTTCAAAATGAAGCGATTAATAACTACTTGTCTTTAGTGAATGCCTATAAAGAATTTAATCAATATCCTGGCTCGCCAGAGATTGCTAAAACTATATCACGTCCTCAGGACAAATTGATCCTGATGGAGTGGCATAATCAAGAAATACAGAATTTAAAAAGTAATATTGGCGGTAAAAATATTGCCATTCATCATAGAGATGGATATGAGGGGTTGTTAGCTTTAACGCCACCCAATATGCAGCGGGGTATGGTGCTTATTGACCCCTCTTATGAGGTGGCGAGTGAATATCAACAAGTTGTCGATACTGTCATTTCCGCTCATAAAAGATGGAATTCTGCGATTTATGCGGTCTGGTATCCACTCATAAGTGACAGAAAAGCGTCAAACACAAACTTTGAAAGCAGTGACAGTAAAAAAGGTAAAAGTGAAGCTATG
>CAZMDX010000554.1:0-6677 GCA_964564805.1 uncultured Pseudoalteromonas sp.
CTAGCTAAAACATCAAACAGTAAAGTCATTAAATATTTCACGGGTAGCAAATACCCCTGTGTTTAATTAACACTTATTTTGTCTATAACGTTTCCTAATCATAAAGTTTGATATAAGCAGCGCTTAAATTGTTAATTATGAAATTTGGTATAGATAGCTTATTCATAAAGACTTAATAAATTGAATTAACTTATAGGTTTAGGCAGCTAAAGTATTGTTAGATAAAAAGTCTGGTTTCATCAGATCTGTTTCGACAACTACATAATATCTTTTTCATAAAGCTAAAATCATCAAAAAATGCACTTCTTAGACGAAAGTCTAATTTCGACTCAATAAAATTCGTTTTAAAATAACAATATATTTATGAGTAGGATTTTTTAGTTCCATGAACAGAAGTTTATTAACTTTATTTTTAGGAAGTACCTTATTATTTAATTCAACTGGGACTTCAGCAGACTTACTGCTTGGGTCTAGTTTAGTCGATTATTCTGCTGTAGCGGGTGCTGCGCTAAATATCTCAGCGGACTCAGTCGTAACGAATGAGCTTGGTGCATTAGCAGCTATCGGTATCGGTGCTCGTACTAATACAGCGAATATATATTCCAGTAAGGGTGCTGTTGGTACTGGTGACGGTGGAAACGCTGGAAACATATATGCGGGAGCAGCTGTAAGTATCGCGGCTAACGCCACTGTTAAAAACATCTATGCTGAAGCCGCCGTTACATTGGGCGCTAGTGGTAAGGCTGACAACATATACGCAGCTGCAGCGATCACTCTTGGAGCGCTTTCGACTTCACAAGACGTTTATGCCGCAAATGCCATCACGGGAGATGGTGCAAACAGCAAAACGGCTTTTACTTCTACTGCTCCTACTATTGGTTTATACGAAGAAACGTATCACATCGACGATGCTTTAGAACAATTGGCCAGTGCTCAAGAAGCTTTATCAAGCCTAAAAAATGATTTTAATTTGGATGTAGGTTACGAAAGTCATATTTTTGAGTCAGGAGTATATGAAGGAAGTGCTGTGACTATAGCAGCCAACGCAATAGTTCAGTTTGATGGAAAGGGTGAAGAAAACCCTATTTGGGTTTTTAATCTTGATGCTGCCCTAGTCGTTGGCGCCGGGACTCAATTCGAAATAATTAATGCTGGCGCAGGTGCAAGTGTTCTATGGAATTTAGGCGGTTCGTTAAGTTTAGGTGCTGATACTTCTTTTGTGGGTGCAGCTTTTGTAACAGGAGCCGTTGCCGGTGCTACCTCAGAAGTTAGTTGCGGAAATTTGTTTGCAAAGATGGCCATTGGCATAGGTTCGATGATATCTACCAATTGCCTCTCCACAGATACATGGGCAGGCTCAATTAATGGGTTAGCTTATGGCATTGATATAGTTAAAGGGACCATTTTAAAAAAAATATCATACCCGACATTATCTGTCTCTGAACCCTTGACTGGTTCGATGCTACCTTGTTTTGCTGTAATGCTTTTTTTAATCAGATTAAAACGTAAATAATTGTGTAAATATTTTCTTAAATGATGGGATTCACAATTTAATATTGAGTCCATCGTTTTTTTAATTACACCACTTTTTTGCATAGTTCTACGTGTCATAAACCAGTGAAAGTTTAGTGATAATGGTTGACGTGAATCTAAAAAAAGTTCGACAAGAAATACTCTCATCTTAAATTTATTCACATCAATATTCCGCTTTATATTAGAAAATGTTTTCACTGAGATAGCACTGTAAGTAGCTAAATCTGAGAAATTACAATATGGTTGTGTCTAGATTGTTCACAGATTTCTTGAATGTGAAGCAATTATTGATTATATGATAGCTACTATATTCGACGTAAAAAACGACTTTTCGCATTGTTTACTTGATGCTTTTACTACTTGTTTATGTCAACGTTTACATGATAATTTCATCGGAGTGAATCATCATTAACCGTTGTTTTATTTACTTATCAATCGACTAAGTGTAAAGACTCGAATTGTTATTAACATCGCAAGTATCCTAGGAATATTGAGTTGATTAAAAAGGTAGGCACTCTAAGGTTGATATTTTAAAAAATCGCACATTCACGGCAGATCTTAAATTGGCACAAACCATCTGCATTCCGTATGATCTGATCATGCGTTATTGATAGTTAATTTACTGACTTGTTTACTCCAAAATATGGTGCGGTTAGGTTCTTTTTGATAAGTATATGTACACCCACCAATTGTCGCATCTGTGTCGGTTACCCAAGATGAAGTGTAATCTGCAGTGTAGTTGGTAGAGGCATCTACATAGGCTTCCACTGTGGGTGCTCCATCTTCCATAAGAACATCCCACAGCTTAAGACACCCAGCACTAGAACCATTTTTTTCCGAAGTGGTCGTAACTTCAACATCAGTGACATCGTATGGTTTTAGATCTTGGTTAACAACAACATTTCTTCCATTAATTAGCATAGATGTATGTGGCAGGATATTTTTCATAACTGCATCAGACCTGATCATCATGAGACCAATAGCAAACGACCCTGCAGTTCCACTAACAGCAGATTTATGCGCTTCTTCACTTAAATCTACAAAACGAGGAATTGCTACAGCAGACAAAATTCCCATCAATGTGATGACGATAACTAGTTCGATGAGAGTAAAACCTGTTTGCTGTTTGATAACTGAAGTTTTGTCAGTTACTGAGAGATGAACGGCGCTCTTAGAATTAATCATTTTTACTCTCCAAAATAGAATGCCACTCAAAAATATTTAGTGGAATTCAACAACGTTTAGATTTGCTTTCATGTTATGAAACTCACTGGTTTGCAGTCATTTTATTGTTGCGTGTAAGTTTTAATGACTTATAAAACGTAGCCTTTATATTAAGAACCAAACAAAGAGTATTTGCATTGGTATAAATACCTAATTTGTAATTATTAAATGACCATCATTCACTCGAAAGGGTCGGTTACGAATTCTTATAGGTATCATTTAAGATGTTATCGAGGAAATCCAGTTGTTGACATGAAATACACAAATTTGAAAACAAAGTTGGGGAACTGAATTTAGCTATTTTCTCCTCCAGTAATAAATGGGTTTGAGTACCTTTTTCAGCTAGTTAATATTTAAGAGCCGCGAAAGAAAAGACCGATTTGATATATATTTAAAATTAGTTAAGACCTAGGCGATTAACGCATCCCATTAACCTTAACGAATACTAAGATGATGGACAGAAAAAATCGCTGTGATTGGATCGGTTAGCAACAATATCCCCCGAGCGCCAGTGCCAGCTTGCTTTTTAAGCGGTAAAACACTCGTCGAGTAGGGCTACCGTATTATCAATGGCGGTATAGGCGCAGTCATGGAGCAGACAGCGTGGGACGCGAACGCGGCCAGTAATTATTGGTCCGGCGATGTCATTGGTGTCTTGCTCTTTTATGACACAAGCGACGCCAACCCTTATATTGGTATGCCTACCAGTATGGGTGTTGCCCGTAATACGGTAATGATGACTAGCTGCGATGCGGTGGTGGCCCTCGATCAAGCACTCTTTCAGAAATTGCCTCGGCCTGACAGGTGCACAGGACTATTGTCTGTATCAAAGAAGATGTTTGGCATCAACGTCTGTCAAACTTGTTGCTGGATGCACGCAGCGATAGTGTTATCGAAGTACTCGCAGACATGAATAAGCTGGTGAGTTTTATCACTCAACTTGATCATTTAGTATTACTTGGTCTAAAAGTGGTATTAACGCAGCTTATCAAAGAACCTGTGGACAAAATTTAAAATCCCAAAGTTAACGATTTTTTTCTGAAAAAATTTGAATTGATCAGTAACAAGGCAAAATAATTCGTTGATACATTTATGCAGTGTTTCAAATTTATATTGAATCAACTGATAATCATCATCTAGGTATAACCGCTGACTTATCTTTATCGTGATTGAACTTAAGCGAATGTTTTTTTATAAAGATTTAATGGGGCCATTGTTCCAATATAGGGGGTATCAATTTTGACAATGTAGCCGCTCTTTTTGAATTGTTCCCTAACTAGTTTGGTTATCTACTTTGGCGTGTGGTAACGGTCAACTCCTAAAAAAATGTCTGGTCTAGGAAAGTCTTGATGGGTAACACAGGCTAAAGGTATGTCGAGAAATGAGTGTGCATCAACTATTAAATCTGTGGCCTCCTGTATTGAGTGTATATAGTGCTCCCATACCTTTAGCTGACATAGGCTCGTGTTTATCGTCTTCAAAGCGCTCCACATCGACTATATAACGATTAACTGAAAAAATAAGAGGAATAACATTCGTTCAATGTGATTGAAATAACCTATCTGCGTAGTGGTCATTTAATTTAACGACTTCTAGTTTTAGCTTTGTCAAAAGGGCGTAAGAAGTTAGTTTGGTCTTGAGTTGGAATATCAATGCTACTGTGAAGTATATGTGTGATGATTGGCAGCTCGTTATTAATGTTTTACTTTCTATCGAGTAATAGCAATTGTGGAATAGCATCTTTCCTAATCCAAAGTATCGCGTTTTGCTCGTATTTATTGCCAATCATACGTGCGGCAACATTTGTTATGTTTAATACCAAAACACTTTTTTCACTTGGCCACTGGCCTTCTTTATCTCTGCCTAAACCCTCTATAAAGCTTAACCCTAAATCGCCCAACTCTTCAGATAAAGCGCTATGTCGTGTGAGGTTTTCTGGCTCATCCAGTATTTCGCTGTAAGGATTATAAGCAGAAATAAATGCCGCTTAAGTGAACTGCTTTTTAGTCATTGTTTGATGTAATGCTTCGCTATACTTAGCCACTAACATCACAAAGTTAGTATCAGTATCAGCAAAAACAACATACTCAGCGTTTTGGTATGCCGTCACTAATGAATTATCAATTGCCAAATCCAACCTCCTATATTCCGTTACCTAAACAACCACTGTTTTACAGCATCTATATTTTGTATAACGACCTGGTGTGCTCTGGGGTCTGCTGCAATCACATTCATATCGATACGTATCATTTGTAATAGATATTGCACCAATGCACCCCGTATTTGGATCAATAAACGGTTGCCTGTCATGCCGTAATCATTGGCGACAATATCTTGTTGCTCAGCAGTTAATCATTGGTCAGGAAATAAACATACACTTACCAAGGTATTCCACGCGTTACCATTTATCAGAGATTTATGAATGGATAAAATTGATCTAAAAGAACAACTATTGGCTGTAGAGTTATCAAAACCAGAACTTTTAAAAGGAGACACAAAGAAAACAGTTTTAGTAAATCAATATGAACGCAACCCAAAGGCCAACGTAAATATATAGAAAATGGATGCTTAACTACGTGGTCTGTGGTTTTCATTTTGAAATAGCATATTACCAAATAGGTAAACGCTTTATTCACGTCCATCACTTAAAGCCATTAGAAGAAATAGGTGAAGAACATAAATTAGATCCAGAAAAAGATTTGAGACCGGTATGTCTTCATTGCCATGATACGTTACAAAAAGAAAAATCACCTTTATCCTCAGATTGTTTGAAAAAATTATTTATAAAATATAAGCACTAAAGAAACATTATCTATGGAGATTGTATCAATGGCTGAGTGTTTTGTTATCACTATCTTACGAAGAAATATATCGTAATTCATTGGGTATTAAATAGGGTGTGTTTGTAATTGATTGTAATTGGAGTGTCTTAATCAAATGAGGCAATACGACCGGCCAAGGGAGCTGACGACTGATAGCCAACTTAACAAAATCAATAACACTGACCCCATTGATTGCACTCATTAAATAGAGTCAAATATTTAGGTCATTGACTCTATTTACGATGGATGACGAGTGGGCTTTTAGCCACAATGTTTTTTATAAAAACGCCTATACGGTAAGCAATCTTTTTCGTGCTGCATTATACTCGGACTTCAATTTATGCACTAAATCGCTTGTAGATTGTACTTCCTTTATAGCGTTAATACCCTGACCACAGCCCCAAATATCTTTCCAGGCTTTTGCTTTTGTAGTATCGCCAGAACCAAAGTCCATTTTTGAAGGATCACTTTCAGGTAGGTTATCAGGATCCATACCTGCAGCTTCAATAGACGGCTTTAAATAATTACCATGCACCCCAGTAAACAGATTGGTATACACGATGTCGCTTGATGCGTAATCAACCAAAGCCTGTTTATAGGCTTGATCTGCGTTAGCTTCCTTGGTGGCGATAAAGGCTGAACCTATATAAGCTAAGTCAGCACCCATAGCCTGGGCAGCTAATACATTTTGGCCGGTAGAAATAGCTCCAGATAGTAAAATAGGACCATCGAACCATTCACGCACTTCTTGAACAAAAGCCATGGGAGAGAGAGTTCCTGCATGTCCACCGGCTCCGGCAGCTACGCATATAAGACCATCAGCCCCTTTTTCTATGGCCTTTTTTGCAAAGCGATTATTAATCACGTCATGTAAACAGATCCCACCGTAAGAATGGATTGCATCGAACACTTCTGGTCTTGCTCCCAATGATGTAATGACGATAGGGACTTTATGTTTTACACACATTTCCACATCATGCATTAATCGGTCGTTGGAATTGTGAACTATCTGATTGACGGCAAATGGCGCGGCTGGAGCATCTGGATTAGCTTGATTATAAGCATCCAACTCTTCGTTAATTTGGGTAAGCCAAGTAT
>CAZMDX010000555.1:0-2910 GCA_964564805.1 uncultured Pseudoalteromonas sp.
CCCATCACGGTAAAAACTTTCTCTAACTGCCCTTTCTCAGGAGAAGAAAATTCAATGAATTCAAATCCGTCTAAGCCTGCTGGATTTTCAAATAAGTCTGCCATTATTTACTCTCTTTAGTCATGTCTAAAATCTAATATAGGTAGCTCTTTTTTAGGAGTTCTAATTTACGTTATTAAACAATTTTGATAAATTAATTTTTCAAGCGGACATTCCGCCAAATCCGATCCCAATACCTGTGTGTATTTTAATAAAAAATCCTCAAGAAAGGCATTCTTAAGAGTAAGTAGTGATTGTAATTAAAACGGGTAAATGTAATTATTTTGATACGTAAATGTAAACATTTTGATACATGGAATTGTTTTAATCTTCGCTTTAATATCGGTAAAATTCACTTGTTACAGCCATGGTTTTTTCCAATAGTAAGGAAGTGGCCTTATAAATTATCCTACTTAATTCTCGCGATAATTAGTGAGACCCTAGTCTCATTCATAAAAAACAGTCAATTCTTGAAAGTCCCATTACTCAACAAAAATGTGTGAGCAATGGGCTTTATTTGAGATTTTATCCAGTGAAGCGGGATGCGGTGGTCGACGCCGTATTGTGACAAGTAAAAGATAAAAACAAAGGTTAGGCCTAGGTAAAAAGCCTTGGTTTATTCTTAAACCAAAGCTTGAGAGTTCTAGTTAGTTGAAAAAGTATTGGTCAATGTTGTGAGATGTGTTTCAAAATTCTTCCATTGTTCTCTTGCTGCAGAATTAATAGGTTGACGGACCTGTTCTGAGCTAGGCGTTTTTATAGTGCGTTTCGTTTTATAAAAATGCAAACAAGATGACTCAAATGGTAATTGACAAAAATCTAAAATACGTCTGACTTGGTTTTCTAGGTCGTCGATCACATCCTCGTGTTGAACTTTTAATACATAACCTGGTAACACGGTATCCCAATGTGTCATCAAGGATTGGTATGATTGATAGTAGTGAGCAAGATTATCTAAATCATACGAAAACTCTTGTCCTTCGGCAAATAGCTGCTTATAACCACTGAAACAACAAGCAATAGGATCACGTCTAGCATCAATTATTTTAGCGTTGGGTAACATGGATTTAATTAAGCCAATGTGCATAAAATTATTTGGCATTTTATCAATGAAAAATGCTGCACCTTGACGATAAGAGCGAGTGTCTTCAATAAACTTTTTTCCAAAACGAGCGAAATATGTTGGGTCTATTTCATTGACAACATTGGGATAACCGCTTTTATTGCCACTCAGTTTTGCTGCCAATCCAAGAACATTATGCAACTCCATGGTGCCATCTACTTGTGAATGAGATGCAAGTATTTGTTCTAGTAATGTCGAGCCGGCCCTAGGAAGCCCTACTATAAATATTGGGTCCGCAGCTTGGTCGCCTATATTTTGATGCGTTGTGAAAAAATCTGCATTGAATACTGCTTTTTGAGCGGCAACTTGTTGGCTTACATTGGTTTGTGAATAATGACTGCGTTGGTTTTTTAAAGCATTACCATTTTTATAATAATTAAAGGCGGTGTCGAATTGTTTACGATCTTCATAGGCTTTAGCAAGCGCAAACTCAAGATGAACCTTATCATCTTGTTCAATTTCGAGTTTATCCAGCTGGGATTTCATCAGGACTAATTCTTCATCTGTAAACCGATACGTTTTAGTATTGGCCAAGCTCCAGTAGGCATCGCCAAAATCTGCGCGAATTTTGTAAGCCTGTTGATAAGCCGCTATCGCTTGTTCAATGTTACCGTTTGCTTTGTAGGCATGACCAAGTAGCAGTCGAATACCAGGACGATCATCGCGTTTACTGATAATTTGGTGATATAGGCTAATAGCTTCTTCAACTTCACCAATACCTACCATCGCACTTGCTTTTGCTGCTAGATATTGATGATTATTTGGGTGCTCGTTTAGCAAGATTTCGGCTTGTACTTTAGCTTGGCTAAATTTACCTAACTTAGATAATAACTGCACAAACTCTGCTCTTGCTGCACCATGTTTTGGGTGTATTTCAACACAGCTTTCTAATATGAATTCGGCTTCATGGAAAAGCTTTAATTTCATACCAACTTCAGCCAGCAGCATCATAGCCTCAACATTATGTTTGTTTTTTTGCAAAAAACGTCGACAAATGATATCAGCTAAGCCTAATTTTCCCTCATACATAAGACCTTGAGCGCCACGAATTTCTGCAGGTAATTGCATCAGGTACTCTATCCGTTGAGTCGCAAATTTATGCCCTTCGATATGATTTAAATCATGGTAAAGAGGAGCTAATTTTTGCCAACTAGATAACAATGCAGGATTAAGCCTAGTGGCTCTGGCAAACGCAGTCGCTGCGCTGGGCTTATTGCCTACACTCAATGATAAATAGCCATTTTCTTGATGAGCACGTGCATGATTGGGATCTGCAGCGATGAGTGTTTTGACTGTTTTATTTGCTTCATCAATCAAACCTTTAGTGCGCTGGGAAACAGCCAAAAGATATAACACTTCATTTTTTTCTTGAACGTTGTTGTGATTATTATCTTGGGTGTTCAATACTTGCTTCGACAGCAATATGGCGTTGTTGACATCACCTGATTGTAATGCACGTTTGATATCGTCAATATTAATGTGATTTATATTGCTTTGTTGGTCGACGTTTTCTACCACGTGTTACCTCCAGATGATTTAATTCTTTGTGACAGCATATATAAGTTGCTGCGCTTTTTACACATACGCTACGCTATTTTTTCACGTAAGCTGGGTCATTTTTTAAACATTAGCGACGTATTTTTTCGATACATAAAAATAAAGGCAAGCTAAAAGCTTGCCTTTATGAACAACTAAATAACGATCTTATTCGAAATCGTAAGACAGTCTCAATCCTACTGTGCGAGGAC
>CAZMDX010000556.1:0-2738 GCA_964564805.1 uncultured Pseudoalteromonas sp.
GAAAGTGATGCATCTTTCGTTCACCTGCAGCCTATGGTGTCAGTGGGAACAAATATCGAAGCTGATCATATGGAAACCTACCAAGGTGATTTCCAAAAAATGCAAGACACCTTTATTGATTTTCTGCATAACTTACCTTTCTATGGGTTAGCTGTGCTGTGTATCGATGATCCGGTTATAAAAAAGTTAATTCCGCGCATAGGTCGTAAATATGTCACCTATGGTGTGACCGAACAAGCTGATGTGCGCGCTGTGGATATTAAATTAGGTTTTAACCAGAGCTCTTTTAATGTGTTGCGAGAAAACTTACCACCAATGGCTGTTACGGTTAATCTTCCTGGGCAACATAATGTACTGAATTCTTTGGCAGCTATAGCTGTCGCAAGTGATGAAGGCTTAGAAGACAAATATATAGTCAAGGCTTTAGGTGAGTTTTCAGGTATTGGACGACGCTTCGAGTTTTTGGGCGAATATGCCACTTCCAAGGGGCAAGTTATCTTAGTAGATGATTATGGTCATCACCCAACAGAAGTTGCAGCTACGATAGCTGTAGCTAGAAACAACTGGCCAGATAGGCGTTTAGTTATGGCTTATCAACCTCATCGCTTTACACGGACTCGAGACTTATATGAAGATTTTGTAAAAGTGTTGTCACAGGTTGATGTGCTTTTGTTGCTCGAGGTATATTCAGCAGGTGAAGAGGTGATCGATGGTGCAGATAGTCGTTCTTTGTGCCGCTCAATTCGCCAGCGTGGGCAACTTGAACCTATTTATGTGTCGGATATGGCTGAACTACCAAAGCTGTTAGCCGAAAGCCTTAATGACCAAGACATTATTATGACTCAAGGGGCAGGAAATATAGGCCAAATTGCCAAGTTTTTACAAAAAAGCCAATTAGAACCAGTACTTTTAGATAAAGGGTTTGAGCCGTGATTGAGCAGCAGATAACGTCACTTAGTTCTAACCTTCACTCTAATCCTAAAATTAAGAAATTTGGGAAAGTCGCCGTCATGTTTGGTGGAGCGTCAGCTGAAAGAGAAGTGTCTTTAAACTCAGGCAAAGCAGTATTGTGCGGACTGCTTAATATGGGTGTAGATGCTCACGCTTTTGATCCTGCAGAGCAACCTTTGACTCAGTTATTGGCAGAAAAGTTTGAGCGTGTTGTCATCATGTTACATGGCCGAGGTGGTGAAGATGGTTCACTGCAAGGGGCCCTACAGCAACTAAATTTACCTTATTCCGGATCGGGTGTGCTTGGATCTGCGTTATGCATGGACAAAATTCGCAGTAAGCAGGTGTGGCAGAGTTTAGGACTACCTACAGCAAATTATAAAATAGCTGATAAAAGAAGCTTTGATGCGCGATCATGCGGGGCTATAATGTCCCAGTTGGGGAACGAGGTGATGGTCAAACCTGCGCAGGAGGGCTCTAGCATAGGTATGGCTAAAGTAAATAGTGCACAACAACTTGAAACAGCTATTCAAGACGCATTTAAATATGATGACAAGGTCTTGATAGAGCAGTTTGTCTATGGCTCAGAATATACCGTGAGTATACTCAATGGCAGAACGTTGCCATCTATCAGTATGTGCACTCCTCGGACTTTTTATGATTACACAGCAAAATACCAAGCGGATAGTACTGTGTATCGATGTCCTAGCGGTTTGTCTGATTCACTAGAAACTCAGCTGGGTGAGTTAGCGCTTGAAGCATACGACGCCTTAGGTGGTTCCGGTTGGGGTAGAATTGATTTTATGCAAGATAAGTTAGGACGTTTTTATTTATTAGAAGCGAATACTGTGCCGGGTATGACTGAAAAAAGCTTAGTACCTTTGGCGGCAAAACAGTCTGGAATGAGCTTTGATGAGCTGTCTGTAGCTGTACTGGAGACAACTGAGATGTGTAAATGAGTGAATTGCCAGCATTAGGCAAACCACACAAAGGTTCTGATTTTTATATAGGACTTACGTTCTTTATTTGTTTGCTGATGTTGTTGGCCTACGGGGTAGTCAAGCTGAATGTCTGGCTGGAAGATGAACAGCAGGCACCAGTGCAAGATATTATAGTTTCGGGTGACAAAAGATTTATTGATGTTCAACAAATACAGATGTTGATTAAACAATCACAGCCAGGCAGTTTTTTTGAGTTAGATGTTAATCAAACTCATCAAACAATTGAAGCTTTGCCATGGGTGTACAGAGCTTCAGTAAGAAAACGCTGGCCTAGTGGCTTAGAAATTTTTGTAGTTGAGCAACAGCCATCCGCTGTTTGGAATGGCGACATGTTGCTAAATAAATATGGTGACGCATTTGATGCGCAGGTCAATAATGCCGACCTAGAACCTAAAATAATGTTGCCGTATTTATACGGACCAGGCGGAAGTGAACAAATAGCATTGCAGGGTTACCGAAACATGCAGTCGTTATTAGAAACCACAAATTTGTATATTGTAGAAATGTTTTTAAGTGAACGTTTTGCTTGGAACGTTCAATTAAACAATGGTATCAAGCTGAATTTAGGGCGTACTGAGTTTATTGATAGACTACAGCGATTTGTGGATTTATTACCGCTTATTTCACAACAAAAAAGGCAAGTGGATTATGTTGATTTACGTTACGACACAGGCTTAGCCGTAGGCTGGAAAAGCTCTGTTACAGCAACATAAAAAACGCATAGATAAAACCACCATAATAACTGCATAAGAAAAGATTAAATTAACGTGAGTGTGATGAGTGTGA
>CAZMDX010000557.1:0-11884 GCA_964564805.1 uncultured Pseudoalteromonas sp.
TGAAAGTATTATCGTGACAGGAACTAGGATGATGGATCGTTCAGCCTCCGATTCACCAGTGCCTGTAGATATAATAAGTGGTGAAGACTTTCGTCAAAATTCCTCAGCCGATGTGCAGGATTTATTGCGTACAGCCGTTCCTTCATTCAACATCAACAGTCAACCAATCAGTGATGCCGCTACCATTGTAAGACCAGCAAATCTTCGTGGTCTGTCTCCAGACCATGTCTTAGTGTTAGTGAATGGTAAACGCCGTCACAGGGGGTCGATTATTTCATTCCTTGGTGGTGGTATTTCTGACGGGGCCCAAGGGGTCGATATTTCTGCCATACCATCAATGGCATTAAAACAGGTTGAAGTTTTACGAGATGGTGCATCGTCACAATATGGTTCAGATGCAATCGCGGGTGTTCTCAACTTTATCCTTAAAGATGATTCAGAAGGTTTTGAAGTAGTAACACGTTATGGCTCTACTTTTGAAGGTGACGGTAATAACTATACAATCGCAGCGAATGCAGGGTTACCTCTTGGTGATTCTGGTTTTGTCAACTTGACCGCTGAAATTAGAGATGTTGAAGGCACCTTAAGGTCAGTTGTTAGAGGCGATAGTCAAGGTATGATTGATGCGGGGTATTTACCAGCCGCTGATTTTCAGACAATCAATAGTTATACAAGCGATTACTCACAGTATTGGGGCCAGCCTGATGTAGAGGACGACGTTAAACTTTTTATTAATTCGGCTTTCGAAATTAATGATCAAGCAGAAGTTTATCTGTTCGGTAATTATGGTGAAAGAGCCGTCACTGGTGGATTTTTCTACCGTAATCCTCTTACTGAAGGTAAACAGCGAGGAGGCGTTTATCGAGGTCCAAATGTTGATCCTTTAACAGGAAACACGCTTCCGGATTTATTTAACCCTGAATCGGGAAAAATGGATCTACCTGACCCTGCTGGCGTTCATTCTGTGTTAGTTGGTGATCTCGATGGATTAGATAATGGTGGTTCATGTATTAATGGCATACCCATCGGTGGTGCAGGTAATGTTACGCCTGATGCAGGTTTTCTTGGTCAGGTGACTTCTGACGATAATTGTTTCTCATTTATTGAAACTATTCCAGGTGGATTTGTACCTAGATTTGGTGGTACCAATGAAGATCAATCCATTGCTGTTGGTGTTCGTGGTGAAGTCAATGTAGGTTCTGGTCTACGTTACGATTTGAGTGCACAGCAAGGCTCGAACAGAACAGATTTCTATATTCGTAATACCATTAATGCTTCTATGGGTCCTGACACGCCTAGAGATTTTGTACCAGGTGGTCAGGAACAAACGGAAACTCAGTTTAATTTAGACCTAGTCTATGACTTAGATGTGGGTTTTGATTCTGACTTAAGTATTGCATTTGGGGCAGAGTATCGAGAAGAAGAGTTTGACCTTTTTGCCGGTGACGCCGCTTCTTATGAACTAGGTGTTCTTGCTAGCCAAGGTTTCTCATCAAGCTCCAATGGTTTTGGTGGCTTCCCTGCGTCATTTACTTCATCTCAGGACAGTACCGCTTTTTATGTGGATGTTGAAGCTGACATCACAGAACAGTTAACGCTACAAGCTGCGGTTAGAGCTGAAGATTTTAGTGAATTTGGAAATACTACTGATTTTAAAGTGGCAGGTATTTATCATGTAACTGATGATATTCGAATTCGTGGAGCCATCTCTACTGGATTCCACGCTCCAACAGCGGGTCAAGCCAATATTACCAATGTTACGACGCAAAACGTTCAAGGTGTACTGGTTGACCAAGGTACCTTACCGCTGTCATCGGCAGCAGGACAATTAGGTGCTAACTTTATAGATAGCCAAGGAAATGGACGTCCTGAATTAGGTCCAGAGGATGCTAAAAACTTTTCAATCGGTGTTGGCTTTAACATCGCAGATACTACTTGGACAATTGATTACTACAATATTGAGTTAACTAATCGTGTTGCCCTTGGTGCTAATGTAGACTTTCTTGATGCTCTTAATTTTGCTGATTCGACTGGAGCTAACTACGGTTCAGTATCCGCAGCTCTAACAGGTTTAGATGCGCAAGGTGTTATTGATCGTAATAATTTTATTGGACTTGATGACTTAGCTGAATTTAGATTTTTCTCTAACAGTTTTGATACTACTACTACGGGTATTGATGTGGTTGGTAATATCAACTTCGAATTTATGGGCGGTGACTCTGGTATTACAATTGCTGCTAACTATAACAAAACCGAAGTAGATAGCCTTGGTACAGTTAACCCTATTGGTACAGGTCGTGTTGCAGCTCTTGAAGATTTACTACCTAACATTCGAGGTAATGTGTCGTGGAATCACACCCAAGGTGATTACAGAACACTGTTACGTGCAAGCTATTACGGAGGATGGGACGATACGGGTAACGGTGTAACCGGTATTGGTGCAGAAGTATTAATTGATATACAAGTTGCTTATCAATTCAGCGACCAACTCGAGTTTGTTGCCGGTGTAGATAACCTTCTTGATACCTACCCTCAAGAAAACCCTGGTGCATTAGGTTCTGGTCAATTGTACTCAGAGTCAAGTCCATTTGGTTTTAATGGTGGAACTTGGTATTTGCAAGCTAGATTCACTTACTAAATCATTTAGTTAATTGCCTAAAACCACCCACATAAATGTGAGTGGTTTTTTTTGATCTCCAGCAAAGTACAAAAATCTATCAATTATAAAAAATAAATAAATTGGACTTGACCCTACACCGTTTTATTAAAAATAATTGGGTTTTTTCTTATCTATATATTGCGGAGTGTTGCCGTTTTTTAGAGTCTAATTTTTCTATCATTGAATGAATAAAGTAGATTATAAAACATAATGAAACTGGTTTAAGGCAGAAAAAATAAACGTATTACTCCCGCTAAAATAATCATATCGCTAACTGTGGATATTTAAAATGTGAATTAAGAAATACTATTAATGACGTAGGTAGGAACTGAAGATCATTTTTTGATGATTTGCAGGTTTTTTTACTGGTATGACGTGGCTATTATCCAATCCTTATGATGAAAAAACCTGCTTAAGTCTGCGTTAAGATGCTTCATTGAGCAGGTATATCTGTTTTTATTCAATTCCCATAAGTAAACGTGGTAAATACAATGCCAAGTCAGGGACAAATGTTACCAATAACACCATTGGTAAATGCCCAAAGAAAAGTAACTTAACGGTCGGAACGATATATTTATCAAGAGGTAACTTGGCTACACCTCCTGCCATATAAAGCATAGGAGCACAAGGTGGTGATACATTACCCAAACCCAAGTTTACGCCAACAATTGCAGCAAAATGAATCGGGTGAATCCCCAGTTCTGTCACTACAGGCAAGAAAATAATAGCCGCAAGTACGCCACCAGAAATATCATCCACTATCATACCGATAAGTAACAGTAGCAAATTAATCACTAACAAAATAACCAACTTGTGTTCAGAGATGTCTAACAAAGCTTCAGCAAGCTGCTTAGGTACTTGCTCTAAGATCATCGCTCGACTCATGATAAACAAAAAGAATAATACAGCCATGATTGAACCAGTCATAACGACGGCTCGAACAGTTGCACTTCCTAACGTTCTAAAGGTGAGCCCTTTATATATCATTAAACTAACAGGTATTGCATAAATTACTGCAATGGCAGCCGCTTCTGTAGGTGTCGCTATGCCACTATAAATAGCACCCAATATAATAATAGGCATTAACAAAGCAAAAAATGCTTTATTGCCAGAGTGAACTACACCACGAACCGCTTGTTTGAAAGGAAGTGCGGGTTCAACCTTTATGTCTGTATTATTGCGTAAAAACCAAAAATTTAATCCACAATAAATGATCGTCAACATAATACCTGGAATAATAGTTGATAAAAATGCTGCACCTACCGACAACCCACCCGTGATTGAAAAGATAATCATCGGGATACTCGGTGGTATTAAAAGAGCTAAAACTGATGAACAAGCCACTAGGGCTGTGGCATGTCCTTCAGGATATCCTTCTTTTTTCATACGGGGTATCATGATTTGTCCAATCGCAGCAATTGATGCGGATGAACTTCCCGATATAGCACCAAAAAGTGCACAGGTCACCACGGTGACTGCACCTAACCCCCCTTTGAGACGCCCAACTATTGAATTTACAAAATCAAGTAATCGTTCTGATATACCACCTTCAGCCATTAATATTCCAGCTAGAATAAATAATGGGAGCGCTAAAAGAGCAAATCCACTGGCTAAATTAAAGCCGTGAGTGGCTAAATATGAAATATCATTACCCGTTGTAAAAGCGAACAATAAGGCACCAAATCCAAAAGCAAAGGCAACGGGTGTTTCTACTAATAAAAGAATAACTACGGCCAACATACATAAAAGGAAAATAATCATCGTGTGTTAAACCTTATTGCTATTATTTGATTGGTCTTTAATTTCTAACATTTGGCGGAAATCCTTGATAGTTTGTAATAGAAAAAAGAATGCCATTAACAAGAATCCAAATATCATGCTTGCAGTCCACAAGCCCTTGGGCCATTGCAGGTATAAACTCATCCGCTCTTTTTCGAATACAAACATTCCATATTTGGCAGCAAAATATCCAAAAACACAGGCGGTAAATAAACAAATAATCGAAACAGCTAAACGTATGATTTCAATTTTAAAAGGATCGTGAACAAGTAAAGTTACAATGCCACCATGAATATGTGATCGCTGTTTAGTCGCATAACCCATACCGAGAAAAGAAACCCAAACAGCTAGCAATATAGCAGCCTCTTCAATTCCAGCAAATGGGGACTCAAGAACATATCGCATAATAACTTGTGTAAACATCAATATTGCCAGTCCCAAACCGGTAAAGACCATTGCTCCACGGATGCAGTAATCAAGTATCAATTCCAATTTGTTTAATGCTTTGTATTTTGGGACAATAGTTTTTGTTTTAAAGTGTGGCGGTTTATTTGAATCTAACTCTTTAATATTCATAAATTTTTCTTCTTTATTACTGGAAAGCTAAGCCAAGGTATTTACCGGTAGTTACTTAATAAAGCCAAACAATAACTATCTTATATCAGCTATATCACGGACTAATTTCATAATATCGCTGCCTACCTTTTCTTCCATATAAGGCCATTCATTTTCATATAAAATACTTTTGGCTTGAGCCATATCTTCATCTGACAATTCAATAATTTTAATACCTGCATCCCGCACTTTATTTAAAAATCCGTTATCAATCGATTCTGCCTCTTGCCAAACCCATTTAAGAGTTTCATCAACTGCATCTTGCATTTTTGCTCTCTCAGATACTGGAAGCTCTTCCCACCATTGTTTATTCACAAGCCAGAAGGCATGTTCAAAATAATCACGAGTTAGGATGTAAGCTTCCAATACATCACGCATCTGATATATTTCAACCGCGGGTCCAAATGCCCTTCCATCGACTGTACCAAGCTGTAATGCGGTGTATAGTTCAGAATATGGCATAGGGACAGCAGAGAACCCCCAATTTTGAAAACGTCTAATTGCTAATGGCGATGGTATAACGCGCATTTTGATACCCTTGGCATCTTCAGGAAAACGAGTTGGGATTTTGCCTACACCCTTACTTATCGTGATAGAACCAAAGCCAGTAGGAATGGTGCCCAATGCAACTAAGCCCATATCAGCAAAAATTTCATTATATACATCAATCATGGGACCACCTGGACCATACACTTTATGAGCACTTGTCCAGTTATCAACCACATATCCAAGCCAAGTTAAATCAAGTCGACCGTCAAATTCTGAGGCTCCGTAGGTTATGGTCATGGGTATAACGCCCAGCATTGATTGCTCAAACTGAGACGTCCAGTCACCTAAATCTCCACCGGGATGATAATCAGGTTTATACGCAGAATTTTTAATACTTAGTTTTTCTATAAATTTTTGGGAAGTATGATGGAATATGTGTTCAGTATTATAAGATTGGGTAAAAATAAACTTGTTCTTTGATTTTGCAGTACTTAAAGATGAAATGAACATCAATGAAACAAAAATTAAAAAACTCATCCATTTTTTTTGGGTATGTATAATTTCTTTTGACACTATATTATGCCTCTATAATTGATTTTATAAGCTCAGTGTAAACTATAAAAATAGTTCAAACAGGGCGAGGTTAGCACGAGTATGCTCTTATCTTAAAGTTAGAGTAAATAAACAAATATTAACCCCTGCCTAACATTTCAACTCAACAGTTAAACTTGCAGTTCATTTCGATATGAGTCATGTATAACACATTAACTCGTTCACCATTTAGTTGCTATCAGCCAACAAATTCAATTAGCTTAATCGGCTTGATAATTCAAGCCGATATGTTGCTTACAGTCAGGGTTTCTAACTTGGGAATGAGAACGACGCGCCTTCTCTCACACCACTAGATGGCCAACGTTGTGTAATTGTTTTACGTTTTGTATAAAAACGAACCCCATCAGGACCATAGGCATTAAGGTCACCAAATAACGACCGTTTCCAACCACCGAAACTATGATAAGCGACGGGTACAGGTAAAGGAACATTAATACCCACCATTCCCACTTGAATATGGTCTGAAAAATAACGAGCCGCTTCTCCATCTCGAGTGAATATACACGTGCCATTACCATACTCATGGTCGTTGATGAGTTGCATTGCTTCATCCATAGTCTTCACACGGATAACTTGCAACACTGGACCAAAAATCTCTGCTTTATAACTGTCCATTTCAGATGTGACATTATCTATTAAGGTAGCACCCACAAAGAAACCATCAGAGAACCCTGAGACTTGTGGATTACGTCCATCAACAACTATTTTTGCCCCTTGATGTTCAGCACTATTAATGAAACCGACTACCTTTTCTTGATGCTGACGGGTGATCAAAGGCCCAAAGTCGTTATTAGGGTCGTTATGAACACCAACATTCAAGCTTTTCATCGCTTCAGCCATTTTATTTATTAATGCGTCACCCGCAACGTCACCCACAGCCACGGCAACAGATAATGCCATACAGCGCTCGCCAGATGAGCCAAATGCAGCACCTAACAATTGATTGACTGTGTTATCCATATCAGCATCGGGCATAACAATTGCGTGATTTTTTGCGCCCCCTAATGCTTGACAACGTTTACCGTTGGCACTTGCGGTGGCGTAGATATGTTCTGCTATTGGTGTTGAGCCAACGAAGCTGATTGCTTTAACACGATGGTCAGTTAACAACACATCAACCGCTTCTTTATCACCATTGACAACATTCATTACACCGTCTGGTAATCCTGCTTCTTTCAATAATCGTGCAATATGCATTGTTGAACTGGGCGAACGCTCTGATGGTTTAAGAACAAAAGTGTTACCGCAAACAATGGCTAATGGGAACATCCACATAGGCACCATGGCAGGAAAGTTAAATGGTGTGATACCCGCGACGACCCCTATTGGCTGAAATTCACTCCAAGAATCAATATTGGGGCCTACATTTTTGCTGTGTTCACCCTTGAGAAGTTCAGGTGCCCCGCAAGCAAACTCTACGTTTTCGATGCCGCGTTGTAACTCACCAGCTGCATCGTGGCAAATTTTACCGTGCTCTTCACCAATAAGTTTTACTATGATGTCAGTGTCGCGTTCCAAAAGTTCTTTAAACTTAAACATAACTCGCGCACGCTTAATGGGCGGAGTATTTCTCCACTGAGGAAACGCTGCGTGTGCGCAAGCTACCGCACTTTCCATCGTTTTCTTTGACGCTAACGATACTGTTTTTTCTGCTTTACCGGTTGCAGGATTAAACACATCTTGGGTGCGTGTATCATCTGTTAATAATTCACCGTTAATAAAGTGGCCTATGATTGTCATATTGTATCCCTAATTTAAATATCTTAATAAACGTCATGTTTAGTTTATTATTCGTCATTTATGATGTTGAGTGAATTACGATTAATCGGTTTCGCTTAGTGACTCACCCAACGCGTTTATTAAGCTGTCAATTTCAGACGTTTCGACTGTGAAAGGCAGACCAAGTTGAACCGTATCGCCACCATATCGAACATAAAAACCTTTTTGCCAACACTTCATGGCAATTTCGTATGGGCGCATGGCAGGCTGGCCAGGGACTGCTTCAATCGTCAGTGCTCCTGCTAAACCATAATTTCTAATGTCAGTGACATGTTTCGTGCCTTTTAAACTGTGTAACATTTCTTGAAAATGCGGTGCCATAGATTCGACACGCTGAGGTAACTTATCAGTGGCTAATAGATCCAGTGTTGCTAATGCTGCTGCACATGCCACAGGGTGTGCGGAATAGGTATAACCATGTGGCAACTCCAACATATATTCAGGACCGCCTGTGTCCATGTAAGTATCATAAATTTCCTGCTTTGAAATAACAGCACCCATGGGAATGACACCATTAGTTAACTGTTTAGCGACAGTCATGATATCAGGAACCACCCCAAATTTTTCAGCGCCAGTATTAGCACCCATGCGTCCAAAAGCGGTGATCACTTCATCAAATATGAGGAGAATATTGTGTTTATCACAAATTTCACGTAATCGTTTTAAATATCCAACGGGTGGAGGGATAACACCCGCTGAACCTGCCATAGGTTCAACAATGACGGCTGCAATGGTTGATGCATCATACATGGCTATCATATCTTCAAGATTATCAGCTAAATATGCACCCTCATTAGGCATCCCTTTGGTGAAAGCATTGCTAGCTAATATAGTGTGAGGCATGTGTCCTGCCTCAATACCTTGACCAAAAAGACCACGGTTGGCACCGATACCTCCAACACTTATGCCACCAAAGTTCACACCGTGATAGCCTTTTGCTCGACCTATAAATCGAGTTTTGCAGGCCATTCCTTTTTTACGCCAGTAACCACGTACAATTTTTAACGCCGTTTCAACTGAATCAGAGCCTGAACCTGTAAAAAATACGCGGTTTAGGCCGTCAGGCATTAGTTGTGTTATGCGATGTGCTAGTTCAAAAGATTTAGGGTGACCAAACTGAAAAGCGGGGGAGTAATCAAGTTCTTTTATTTGTTGACTTACTGCCTCAACTATTTCCGGGCGTCCATGACCTGCACCACAAGTCCACAATCCAGAAAGTCCATCAAAAATTTTTCTACCAGTGGCCTCAGTATAATAATTTCCTTGGGCAGCGACAATTAACCTTGGGTCTTTTTTAAATTGGCGATTGCCCGTGTAAGGCATCCAATGTGAATCAAGCTGTTCTTGGCTTAAACCGCAGTACGCAGGGTTATTATGTATATTGGTCATGTTGAACCTACTGAGTGTTTATCAATTTCTAAGTTGGATTATTATCAACTGCCTGTTAGATTAGTAAATCTAAAATTTTTTAACTTAAGTTAAGCATTTGATTACCTAATTGATGTGGTCTAGTAATTACCAAGTTTTTACTAATTATATCTTTATAAACAAAGAGAACATCATGATTAAATCCAAAAATTTATTACCCCGCCAACTTGGTGATACACACATAAGACTCTTAAGAATATTTAAAATTGTTATTGAGTCAGGTGGATTTGCTGCAGCAGAAATAGAATTAAATATCAGTCGACCAGCTATAAGTTTGGCAATATCAGAATTGGAATCATTGTTAAAGATGCGTTTATGCCATCGAGGTCGCTCCGGTTTCTCTATTACAGAACAAGGCAGTAAAGTCTACGACTCCGCATTGCAACTACTTTCAAGTTTAGAAATGTTCAAAACTCAAATAAATGCTATAAACACAGATTTAGTTGGCGAATTGAATATCGGTATCACAGATAACATGGTTACCATCCCTCAAATGCGTGTTACTCGAGCTCTTAGTGCCTTAAAAAACCGAGCATCTGAAATTATTATAAACATCAGAATGATACCTCCTAATGAAGTTGAAACTGCTATTCTTGATGGTCAGTTACATATCGGAATTGTCCCTGATCTTCGGACTTTACCGGGACTTACCTATATGCCTTTATATAAAGAAAAGTCATTATTGTATTGTAGTGAAATGCATCCTCTTTTTAATCAAGATATCAAAATGATCAGTGATAACACCTTAGCCAAATTTGATGGTGTGGTGCCAAATTATCCTCAGCCGGCAACCATCAAACTACAACAAAAAGTACTTAAGGCGATGGCTAGTTCAACTGGCCGTGAAGGTATTGCTTTTTTAATTTTAACAGGACGTTTTTTAGGCTTTTTACCTGAACATTTTGCTCAACGCTGGGTCTCTTTAGACATTATGCGTGCAATTGAGCCTCATCACCGAAGGTTTGACACCCACTATTCTGCAATTACGCGAAAAGGGGCCAGAGAAAATCTGATACTTGAAGCTTTTTTAGAAGAAATAAATAAAACTCATTAATTGTATTTATTGCAATTTTTTGCTGAACATTTTGCCTAATTACAAGGCTCTCGCAGGCAAAAAGCGGTTTTTCTTCTTCAGTTCAACAAACCGTAAAACATTAGAATAAAATATTTTATATCGTATATCACTTTTTGGCAGTATAAAGTATGCTTGCATCGTAGATAAACAATATTAACTACTTATGTAAATATCATTATATTTTAATCATTTTGATTTTACAGTTAAGTAACATTGTCTTTACAATTTTGATGCGATATAAGATGCGTGAAGTTTAGAGTTACTTCGAAAAAAAACGTTTAGGGATTGAGTCAACCATCAAAATATTAGTTTAAGTATTTTGAGATATAAATATTATAATAATCTGGAAAACACACATGAAAACACAAATCTCCAAACTGGCGAACACCATTCGCTATGTTATTGCAGCATCAGCGACGCTAAGCGTTGTATCCGTATCGTCAGTATTTGCACAAGAAACTAATAATGATGAACAATTTGAGAAAATTGCGGTTGTAGGTTCACGAGCTGCTCCTCGCTCAATTGCTGACTCTCCAGTACCCATAGATATTATAGGTGCTGAAGAAATGTCAAGGTCAGGTAATACTGACATGTTGGAAATTTTAAAAGGCACCGTGCCATCTTTAAATGTCCACACAAACCCTATCAGTGATGCCACTTCACTAGTTAAACCTGCAAATCTTCGTGGATTGCCTGCTGACAGTACCTTGATATTGGTCAATGGTAAAAAAAGACATCGTTCTTCTGTTATCGCCTTTTTAGGTGGCGGTATTAATGATGGTGCGCAAGGACCTGATATATCTGTCATTCCTAGTATTGCTATAAAACAAGTAGAAGTATTACGTGACGGTGCTGCTGCTCAGTATGGCTCCGATGCCATAGCGGGTGTAATAAATTTTGTGCTTAAGGATGACTCCGACGGTGGCAAATTAGTTGTGCGTCGTGGTGAATATTATGAAGGTGATGGCACGTCTACAGAAGTATCTGGTAACTTAGGTATGCCATTTACGGATGACGGTTTTGCTAACGTTAGTTTTCAATATAAAAATTCTGATGCTACTAGTCGAAGTGTACAACGTCCAGATGCACTTGCCTTTGGTGAGGCTGGGCTAAATGTAGCTAATCCTGCACAAATTTGGGGCTCTCCTGAAATCAATGACGATATCACTATTTTTGGTAACGTTGGTTTGGACTTAGGGAATGATAAAGAATTTTACATGTTTGGTAACTATTCTGAGCGTGATGTGCGTGGCGGATTTTACTACAGAAACCCCCATACCAGAGGGACAGTATATGGTGGGGCTGGAGTGGACGACGGTGTTCGAGATGATGATGGAGGAATTGTGCTTACACCAACACTGTTAGTTGGCGACTTAACTCCAGGGCCTGTGGGTCAGGTTAATTCCGGGCTTGGGTTGGGTGATGGTGTTGACTGTCCAATAATCCGA
>CAZMDX010000558.1:0-5489 GCA_964564805.1 uncultured Pseudoalteromonas sp.
GTTGCGATGTTCATCCAATGTTTAGCCGCGGCTTCATTTTTCCCTACATAAAGAGGGATATTGTTTGAGATATCTGGCAGTCCACTGATGTGATCTAAATGCAGATGCGTTAAAAAAACCGCTTTTAAATCAGTGATGTTGTTTTGCTTAAGATACTGTTTGCTGGTTTGTATAATCGATAGTTTTTCTAAACCTAACATCGGCTCTAATAATGGCCCTATGCCTTGTTGCCTTGGATTATCCGTGAACTGCTGCGACACACCACTATCAATCAAATAATCACCTTGAATAGGGTGCTGTATATGAAAACTAAAAATTTGAATCGCCTGCTCTTTATTCGTCAGCCCAGCTTGTTGGCTGTTGGGGTGCTTTAGATCAACCAACCCTGCTAACGGCACCTGCCAGTTTGCGCTCACTATGGTGGTGAGTTTTACTTTTTTGCCCTGTTTAAACAGGTCAATCAATTGCTCGGGCGTAACAATTCTACCCAATTGACTATTAACCGACCCATGAGTGGTAGTGCGGTATTGGCTGGCCGCCAAGCCCGTTAGCATGATCAGCGTAACTAATATTAATAAGCCGTATATTACTTTTTTCATAAGGTTCTCTCAAAAATAAAAATTAGGAAGTAAAACAACATACAAATAAAAAACCTGTTTATTTGGTTTTCCAAAAAGGGTAGTTTACTCATTCGATAAAAGATTAAAATCCACTAAATTTACATGCGGCCATCCAAATATGAATACGCAAAGCTCAGACCCCATCCAACCCGGCTGGGATGATTTACGTTTGTTTTTAGCAGTAGCCGAAACAGGCAGTTTCAGCGCTGCCGCTCGCCAACTTAAACTAGGCCAACCTACGCTAAGCCGTCGAATTGCCGATTTAGAAGAGCAATTAGGCAGCGCGTTATTCATCAGGCAGAACCAAGGCTGTGTGTTAACCGCCCTAGGCGGAAGTTTATTACCAGGCGCTCAACAAATGGCGCAGTGGGCACAACAACTGGCGGTCACGTTAAGCCAAACCCCACAACTGGCTCAAGGCAAAGTACGCATAGCCACCACACCAACCATTGCGTTTGTAGTCATCCCCCAAGTGATGAAACAACTTAGCTTACGCCACAACGAAATTGAAATTGAAGTATTAAGTGGCACCGAGCTATTAAGTTTGGCGCGCGGCGAAGCGGATATATCCCTGCGTACTGGCTCCGGTAAAACTGAATCAAACGAATTATTATGCCTAGCCACTTTAAAAAGTGAAATGCTGATCTATGCCCACCCCGATTATGTCAAAACACTGAGTGATCAACCCAAACTAAAAGAGTTACGTTGGATAAGCTGGTCAGAAAACCTCGAACATTTATCTTTAAACCAAATATTAAAACAAAAGATACCCAACTTTAGACCTGCATTTAGCAGTGATGATTCTAACGTTCAAATGTCAGCCTGCGCAGCAGGAGTTGGAGCGATGGTGCTACCCAAAGCTTTTCATTTTCACCCCCTTTTGAACCCGTTAGTGCCGATCAATATCGACATCAGTGCTTATGGTGAGGGTGAGTTAAATTTAGTAGTGCATAAACGCCAAGCGTATTTGCCTAAAGTGCGGATTGTGATTAATGCGATTAAGGAATGTTTTAAGGAGATTGAGGCTGGGATTTGAAAGGTGACTAGAGCGTTAGGTGATGAAGTAAAAGAAGTAAAAGGGTCAGATTCAAATTGAATTGATGGGGTCAGTGTTATTGATTTTGTTGTAATCGATGGGAATTATCGATACACCCATAATAATTAATTTGTAGTTTTTATGATGTGCGGGTTAGACAACAAATTGAACGTTTGATCAAGAGTATTGTGAAGCAAGCAACCTGACCCCTTTTCTTTTGTCAGGTAAAAATAGTAGTCTCGATCGTAGAAAAAATATTAAAAACAATAATTTACGTTCGATAGATATGCATATGTATGGCAAGTGATTTGGAGTTAGTAGACATTGCGTTTAATAGGGTAAAGGAATTGTCGCTTTGCTACGGTCATTCAATTCCTTATCTGATTGCTATTTTTCAACGAACCTGACCCCGCAGGTCAGGACTCAGCAAAGCGACCTATTAATATTTACTCATGCTAAATAATTTACTTTATCTTGAAAAAGTTGTCGAGTGACAATTTACCTGCGCCCCATACCGCGACTAACAGCATCAAAGTACCCCATAAAATATGGTCGTTGAGGGCAGCTGCTGGCATATCTTCAAGGCTGATTACTGCGATATAATTAACTACAAACAAACCCAGCGCAGCTTTTCGGCCCAACAACCCAATAACAAGCAAAATAGGTAATACGATTTCGCCAAAGGTCCCCAAATAAGCCGCTACTTCGAAATTGAGTACTGGAACAGCATACTCATATTCAAACAATAACAGAGTTGATTCCCAATCCTGCAACTTAGTTAAACCGCCTTTAAAAAACACCCAAGCCACATAAAATCTAGCTATTAAAAGCATAACAGGTTGGATAAGGTCTAGTTTGCCAAAAATAGAATTATAGAGGGTGATTAGCTTCGTCATGATGTTCTCTTTAGTTGTTGTGAGTAGCTAAACCTGAATAGTGCATCTACATTACTGCTCTTTTAAAGCTGACTAATAAGGTTTAGACCACTGCAAAGATTAATTTATTGGATATCGCTTTGGTTAACCACGCTACTAGGTCAATATCATGCGTACTAATAGTTTCGATTACGGCGTCCACGGACGCTTGCTCGTTTATATTTTGTATCACCTGAGCTTCTGCATCAGATAGATATTCAAACTGCGCTTTGTACTCTGCACGCCACAAGACAAGAGACCTAGGTACAACAGACCGAGGTGTTGTCATATTTATTGCATTATTTATTGATTCAGTAATGTTTTTTAATACTTCTTTGCGTGCTAATACACCTTCTTCAGATTGCAGATATGGCTCGTGTATCAGTCGATATAAGTCGGCAACCGGAAACCAAAAACTACGGGTTTGTAATCCGGGCGCAGCGATGAAACGCAGTAAACTTGTATCACCGCTCTCCAATGATGCAAATGTTGATGGCTCGAATTTTTTATCAGCTTCGCGCTCAATGCAATGTATTGCCCAGTCCAACTCGGCAACTTCACTCAAAAAGGGATATGCTTCAAGCGCTTCTTGGCTTTCAATAAATGTGGATAATGTAATACCATATTTAGCCCAATCAAAGCTTGCCTTTGCTTCATGCCTTAAGAGCTTTCGGGATAATATTCTAAAGCTATCCTCGCCTATTAAGCCTTCAACGGTAGGAAATGTAATTGAGAGTGCTCTAATTCCATTTTCAATAAAGTTGTTGATATAAACATTGAAACCAGTTTGGGTATCGGTTTCTGACTGAATTGGCTCAGATAATCCACCCGCATCATGGTGCATATGCACTCGTGGACGCATATTAAAAATCTTTGCAACTAACTGACGTTGATAATCCTGATTTGCAGATTTCTGATTACCGTAATCATTGTTCAATAGGTTACTTTGAGCATTTCCTCGCAGCTCACGGTTATCAATATCTGCCTGCTCAACGTTGCACTTACCTAAACGATGGCTTTTATCCTCAGTATTTGAATCAATCGCGTCCTCATTTTTTTCAGTCATCAATACGATACCAGCAAAGATGTAGCGCTATTTAGGGCTACTTTTTCAGCTATTGAGCGCGCTTTATCAGCTTCACTTAATAACACTGACCATTCAGGAATTTGCGTATCCCATTCGACTAATGTTGGCGTTTTCGGAAATTTTTGCAGCGCATATTGATATAACTGCCAACACTGTTCAGAAACAGGAGCGCCATGATCATCAATAATAAAATGAGATTGCTTCACTTGATTTTCAGCCTCAGTTGAAGCTAGTGACTTGTCTGTGTAGCCGGCTAAATGTATTTCACCGACAATATGAGCTGGCAATGTGTCTAAGCGCTGCTTAATTAAATCCAAGGGATTAGCTGTTTTTCGATTCAGTTCGTTAATAATAAGGTTATTTAAGTCGAGTAATATTCCGCATCCAGCGGCCTGGCACATGCTAACCAGAAACTCAAACTCGGTCATATCATCTTTAGTATGCGCTACCAATTGACTTGGCATTATATAGGCTGACAAGTTTTCAATTAACAGCGGCCGTTGAATACTTTCTTGAACTTGCTGAATATGGGCAACTATCGTGCGCAGTGAACTCGTATTATAAGGGATAGGGAGTAAATCACCGCTGTGCAATACAACGCCATCAACTTCAGCTCGATTAAAACAAAGATGCTCAGAGACTAATATTGGTTGAGTACTTTTTACCAACTTAGCAAATTGCTGCAAGATGTCAGCGGGCACTGCCAAGATAGAACCCAATCCTAAAGACGTACCATGCAAACTCAATGGATACGCTTGTGCAATATCTTGAATTAAAGCATGTGTCGCTCCACCTGAAGCAAAGAAATTTTCGGCGTGTACTTCAACAAAATCTATATTATGTTTTGCGTCATTCTCGTTTGGAAAATCCGAAGCTACGCCCACTAGCGTCGCAGCAGACAAAGCCTCAGAGTAATGAGAATGACGAAGCCCAACACCGATAAGGCTGTTGGGCTTCGTATTTGACTTGCTATTCATTCATACCTGCGATTTGTAGCACCTTGGTAGCTAATCAACATCATATGATGTTAAGTCCAGCAAGTAATTTAGCAAACTGCATATGCAAAGAGGCTTGTATTTATCTACTAACCGTTTTTTTGAGCTTGCATGTCTTTCATCATCTTTTTCGCATCGTTTTTCGCAAAACCGCCAAGCTCTGTGCAAGTGCCGCCTGGCACTAAACGCCATTCGCCAATATCATTGTCAGTTGATGACTGACCTGCACAGCTATGTGTACCAGCTAAATTCGCGCAGTCATTTTGACCAGCGGCAGAAACACCGTAGCACTTCTCTTTCTTTGCTTTACTTGCAGCTTCTGCTGTGTCGATAACGCCTGTTGTCATAATAGTAGCTAGTGCTGCTGCGATTGCTAGATTAGTTTTCATGGGTAAATCCTTATATTATTAAGATTAGTGTTGAATTCAATATTAAAAAAAGCAGTAAAATTAGTGTCGAAAATTGCCTACGTTGCCAGTATGTTTATATAGACATAAACTCTGAACATAATATTTCATTCGACTTACAATTTAATTAACTATCTTGCTAACCCTAATACGCCTAATTACTAAAAACTTATAATTTTGTGAATGGATTGTCAACAATTTGAGCCCGTATTGAATCAGCATCTACAATGAGTTCAGATTTAAATCTGAAGTTTATAAATACACCCAAAGTAATAAAGCAATCACCGCGTAATCGACAAACACAATGTGGTGAATGTCGCAAACTATGTCACCCAGCTCAAATAATACGCAGCATGATTTAGCCGCGTGGTACTAGGGACTATTAGGAAAAGCGGTTTGAGGCTTAGGCACACTGAAGTAAGGCTCTGGC
>CAZMDX010000559.1:0-21031 GCA_964564805.1 uncultured Pseudoalteromonas sp.
TGCATCTCACGAATTTTTAGCCGTACCATCATTACAGGCTCTGGACAGCGCAAACCGGTTGTATCTAATTGATAATTAGCTGACTCGAAAGAACGAATATTATTCACCTGTAACCGAGATCCCATAGTCTAAGCGATATTGTTTGATGTTGGCTAAATGCTCGGCCATCCCTGTCTTATCACTCAAATAATCTACCAAATCAGCTAAGCTGATAATAGAAACGACTTGAGTATTAAAATCACGCTCCACTTCTTGGATAGCTGACAACTCACCTTGGCCTTTTTCTTGCCTATCTAGGGCAATTAAGACCCCTGCAAGCTGGGCATCGTTTGCTTCAATTAACTGCATAGACTCACGAATCGCTGTTCCTGCGGTAATTACGTCATCCACCAACATAATTTTACCCGCAAGAGAACTACCCACTAAATTACCACCTTCACCGTGAGTTTTTGCTTCTTTACGGTTAAAACAATAAGGTGCATCAATATTATGGTGATCGTACAGAGCAACTGTCGTGGTAGTGGCAATTGGAATGCCTTTATACGCAGGGCCAAATAACACATCGTATTCAATACCTGATGTTTGCAAAGCTTGTGCGTAAAACTGTCCAAGCTTGGCTAAATCGCCACCAGTGTTAAATAACCCAGCATTGAAAAAGTAGGGGCTAATTCGACCTGATTTAAGGGTAAACTGACCAAATTTTAATACATGGCGAGTAAGGGCGAACTCAATAAAACTGCGTTGATAATTTTGCATATTGGCCCCTAATTCAAAGCCAATTTTTGCTCGTCGAACAGCTCAAGAATTCCATTTTTTGCCAATTCCAACATTTCATTTAGCTCGTCAAAATCAAAAGGTTCACCTTCAGCTGTGCCTTGGACTTCGATAAATTTACCCGTATCTGTCATGACTACGTTCATATCAGTTTCTGCATCAGAATCTTCAAGATATTCTAAATCAGCAATAGCGTTGCCTTTATAAACACCCACAGATATTGCTGCAATCATATGTTTGATTGGATTAGTTTTTAAAATGCCTTTAGCTCGCATCCAACTAAGTGCATCGGCCAACGCTACGCAAGCACCTGTAATTGAAGCGGTACGTGTGCCACCGTCAGCTTGAATAACATCACAATCAACAATAATGGTGTTTTCGCCTAATAACTTTAAATCTACCGCAGCGCGTAATGAACGTGCAATTAAACGCTGGATTTCAAGCGTGCGTCCACCTTGTTTACCGCGAGCCGCTTCTCGATCAGAACGTGTATGCGTTGCTCTTGGTAACATACTATATTCTGCAGTCACCCAACCTTTACCTTGGCCTTTCATAAAACGAGGCACACCCTCGGTAACTGAGGCATTACACAACACTTTAGTATTACCAAATTCAATCAGTACTGAGCCTTCTGCATGGCAAGTAAAGTTGCGGGTAATAGTTACGGGACGGATTTGACTGGCGGTTCTTCCACTTGGGCGCATGTTGAGCTCCTAGATAAATTTAGGTGCGGATTATAGCCTAGTCACATGCAAACGTGGAGGTGAAAAAGAGATTAATAATTGACTCTAGTGTTAGAAAGGCGCCATAACACTTATGCAAAATGACGCCTTGGAACTTATTTAGTTTTATTTAAGCTGTCTTGCTAAGAACTCAACCACTTTTTCAAAGTACTCAGTTCGATTTTGTTCATCATAAAAACCATGTCCTTCGGTATTCTTAACAAACCAATCATATTTTTTACCTTGTTTATCTAATGACTCTTTGAGGGCAAGGGCATGTTCTATAGGTACTCTTTCGTCTTTCTTACCATGAGCTATCAGTAATGACGCTTTTAATTTACCCACATTATGAACCGGTGAATATCGTCGCATTAATGTTTTATCAACACCTAATTGTTCAATCAAATACTCTTTACCATAGATAATGCGTGGAATATTACCTTCATCAAACATCATTTCTAAATCATAGACCCCTGCGACGGCAACCACACACTTAAACAAGTCAGGTGCTAGCGTTGCTGATTGTACTGCCGAATAACCACCAAAACTGCCCCCCATGATGCAGACTTTATCCTGCGCAATACCACCTTGCTGGATAATCCATTGCGTCGCTTCAATAATATCTTGCTGTACGCGACCACCCCACTGGTTTTTAGATCCAGACATGTGCTCCCAACCGTAACCTGACGAGCCACGATAGTTAACTCTCAGCACGGCATATCCCTGAGATGCAAGTAACTGAACTTCAGAATCGAAATTCCAATAATCCCTAAGATTCGGGCCGCCATGGACCAAAGTGACCAAAGGTACTGCAACTGTTTCATCAATCCCAGCAGGATAAGTTATATAAGCACTTATCACGGCTCCGTCTGACGCTTCAAACTTAACGGGAATTGAAGACGAAAGTTTCTTTTTATCCAAATTAGATAAGTTGGCAAACAACAGGTTATATTTGTCTTTTTTAGCATCGTACAAGTAAAAGGAGGTGGGAACTACATCACTTTCGGCATAAATAACCCAATATCTTTCGTCCTCACTATGGCTAGTGATATAAATAGAATACCCAGCAAATGACTGCGTAAACTTAGAAAATAATTCTGCCTCCTTATGTTCAGCCTCGAGCATTACGTATTGAGGATATCCATCATCAACTCTCACTGCATAAACACTAGATAAGTCGGTCGTTGTAGAAACATTAGTAATAGAGACATTATCGTTGGTATAAATGCTTTCTCGTTTACCTGTCTTTAGATTTATTTTAAATAGCCCCAAAGTGTTTTGGTTTAAACTATCTAAATAATATAAATTTTCTGCCTTATCATCCACTGCTACTGTCGAAAAATCATTGCCAAATGCCAAGTCTGAGTTTTCAACATTAGACCACGAACGTGTTTTTGGCTCATAAAGATAAGCTTGAGTTTTATATTCGGCATCGATACCTACCGCTGAAATTAAGTTACCTTTTGTATCAACAAAAAAATCCATATTAAACGCAGGGGCACCAGTAATAAGTCCGCCTAATTCGCCACTGAATACATTAAGCTTATGGATCGTTGCCTTATTGGCACGGCCAGTTGTCGCACGAGTAGATGAAATAAGAATATGTTCTTCATCATTAGGCAACAAACTAATAATGTCAGCCCAACCGACTGTGGCTTTCTTTTTCGATAGACGTGTACCTAATTGTGTCTCTCCTGAGCGGTAACCATAGATTAATTCACCGCCTGTTCCATCTAGGTTAACGGCATAAAGTTCTCCTCGGTATACATCTTGATCTTGCCAAGGCTCGTCTATCAGTACTTTTATCACCAGACGTTCATCGGTTACCCAAAACACCTCTCCTACTTCTTGACGCTTACCGAAGTCAGCACCGCCAACGGGGCGGTAGTCTTTTGTCGTTACAATAGCAAGTTTTGAACTTCCATCTTTTACTATCGTTAACGCTAGATGTTTGCCGTTAGGTGAAATTTTTGCGTTTAAGTATTCGAAATTTTTCGCCAATTGAGCAGGTGTAATATTGGCAACAGATACAAAAGAAATGAAGGAAATAATTAAAAAAAACTGAAGATTAAAAGCGATTTTTTTCATACAAAACATCCTATTATTGAGACTTCGATTAAATCTTGAACTTTATAATAATCAATTATTTATACACAAAAAAAAACTCTCGTCAAATGCTGTAAACACATTTTGATATTCACACTAAAACTAAAAATTCCTGTTAAGCTAATAGTTACCTGCCCAAATTGAAAACGAATAGAGAGATATCCATGATTTACAGTATGACTGCTTTTGCTCGCCGCGAACTTAAAGCCGATTGGGGCACAGCTGTGTGGGAAGTGCGCTCCGTTAACCAACGATTTCTAGAAACCTATTTCCGTCTTCCTGAGCAATTTAAAAGTATGGAACCTGTATTACGTGAACGTTTTCGAAAACAGTTACAACGCGGTAAAGTCGAATGTTCGTTGCGTTTTGTGGCTAACGATGCAGCAACAGGCAAACTTAACTTAAACGAAAGTTTAGCCAAACAAGTAATGAAGGCAGCGGATTGGGTTCAGTCGCATGGCCAATCTGCCGGAGTAAATCCCCTTGATGTATTACGCTGGCCTGGTGTGATTTCAGCTGAAGAATCTGACATGGATGGTATTCAGGCTGATGTGCTGGCTGAATTTGATCTAACACTCGCCGATTTTATCGCCGCACGTGCCACTGAAGGCAATAATCTCAAAGCTATGCTCGAACAGCGTTTAGAAGGTATTAATGTCGAAGTAGAAAAAGTTACAGCTCACATGCCAGATGTAATTAGATGGCAACGTGACAAAATTCAGGCTCGTTTTGAAGAAGCTAAAATCGAACTCGATGCTGCTCGCGTTGAACAAGAAATGGTTATGTTGGCACAAAAAGTAGACGTAGCTGAAGAGTTAGACCGTCTGTTGTCTCACATTAGCGAAACCCACAAAATTCTCAAAAAAGGTGGCGCAATAGGTCGCAGACTAGATTTTATGATGCAAGAATTTAACCGCGAATCCAACACCTTAGGTTCCAAATCAATCAATACCGATATCACTCAATCAGCAGTTGAATTAAAAGTGTTAATTGAGCAAATGAGAGAACAGATTGCGAATATAGAATAAAACTGGGTTAGTAGGCATTTCAAGGCAGAAGAATAAGTCTTTTCTATAAGTAATTTTTTGCGAATTTTTAACACCTTATTCGCTTATACTTTTTGGAGACAACAGCGCTAACCAATATTTTCGAAAAGTCTTTAAATCCTTAGAATACTTTAGATAATATTGAGCCGAACTAGATGTTAATGTCGATAAAAGTTCAGCAATACTTTTAAATATCAGCTTATAGTTGTCCAGCTTTGCTCTTCATTGCTGGCATGAGTAATATAAAATATCTTTACGTTGTTTTTACCCAATATTGAATGGTTAGGTAATATGTTTACGTTTTTATACAAAATACCGCGAGATAGGTTTAACAGCAATGTGCATATCGTTGAGCGTTTTACTACCAACAGTGTCTCAACCTATTGATGAAAATATAACGGAGTAAAATACACCTTTAATTTTTTATGCTTGATGACATTTATAACGACGTCTTAATAACAATGATATCAACATTATTTTCCTACTCTGTATAGATGCAACATCGTCCTTGTTATTTTGCCAGGTACAATACTTTATCTGCTGTTTCTAATAGTGATTCTGGACTGGTATGGGTTGATGACGAAAAAGCGCAACATCCTATCGATAAGTTGACAATTTGATGTTCGGCGTCGGGGGCATTTGGTATGCCTTGCTTAATAGTTTTTCGACAATGTTTTCACCAAGAAGACGAGCGCCAGTAATTTCAGTATCGAGTAATATGAACACAAATTCCTTACCATTGTACCGGGCAGCAAAATCAGCAGAACGTCTTACTGATTTAGATATAATGTCGGCAAAAATTTTGATGCAGTTATCTCCATTCAAATGTCCAAAATGATCGTTTTACTTTTTGAACTCATCGATATCTAACATTAGTAACGATTATGATTTTATGAAGATTAATATGAAAATAGTCGAAGGATCAGTCTTTATTTAGAATACATAAAATAAAATACACTGCCGTTTATTTTATGAAGTGTTCAACTTGATCTTTATTGTTAAAACCAAACAGTAATATTAATTTATATAGGTTTTTAATCGAGCTGAAAAATCAAAATTAAGAAGCTGCGTCAATGTTTTATAATGGACGAATAACTTAGTCACGAATAATGATTAATTATAAGTATTCACTTGTATGGACTTAACAATGAACGTTAAACGAGTAGAAAACTAACAGAATTATCCTTGCTTAGTTATTAAATGATTAAGTCAAAGAGAAAATTTAATCTATTTACTCTCAATGTCTGTATCAACTAATTCAAATACAAACATGAATAGGCATCACATTAGATTTCGGTCTAAATAAAAACTCTCTTAGTTTAAGGTATTGAAGATTCTGTTTTTATATATTTACACCGCATTATACTGATACTAAACGGTTTGCTTACACCATCGACTAATTAGCTAGGTCACTATTTTCTTTGTTAATAAGGGTGGGTTTTGAATATGTATTTACAAAAGATATATGACTTGCACGCTTTATATATCTTCTAGTCAGTCATTGTATGTGATTGTTGGTTTTTAAATTCTACTGGTTAATATTTATAGATGTCTTGTTTAACACGTAAATTGCAGCAAAAAATAACGCGCTACATTCAGAAAAATATTTCTCGTTTTTCCTCTAACGCACCCGAAGTAATTCGTGAAGAGTTAGTTGATAAAGGGGTGTGCCCTTCAGATGTAACAACTGACCAAATATTTATTATATTGAAAGAAGCGAAAAATAGTTAAAAGCATTTAAACCCTCTAAATCTTTATTGATTCGTTAAAGTACTTTGTGATATCCAAGTTGAAATCACTTGGAAGCACTGCATCAATAATTTTTAACTTATTACTGGCAGCAGATAAGTCTACTTCCTTGGGCTCCAAATAATGGTTACCCAGTATTGAATAAAAAACTTTAACAACTGGTTTAACAGCATGGCCATTGTTTTGCTTGAGAACCATGGCAATCCTCTCGTTGTCTAGTTTGACTAGACTGCCCGAAGGGAAAATTCCTATGCATTGTACAAATTGAGTCACTAACCATTCATCATACTTTCCAGGCGTATCTTTTAATAATATTTGCAATGCTTTTTTAGACGACATACCCACCTTATAACATCTGTCTGCCGTTATCGCATCGTAAGTATCAACTATGGCAATCATACGTCCAAACTGAGTAATTTCATCGCCTCTTAGACCTTCTGGGTAGCCGTACCCATCGAGTCTTTCGTGGTGTTCACCTATAGTTCTCACAATTGAATCAGGAATGCCCATTTCAACCAAAACTTTCATGCCGTAATATACATGATCTTTCATAATGGTCATTTCTTGTTCATTCAGGTGGCCAGGTTTATGTAATATTTCATCAGGGATTTTAATTTTACCAATATCATGTAAAAATCCTGATAGAGTTAATTCTTGTACTTGTTCTTCGTCTAAACCTAAATACATTCCAAAATTTGCCAATAAAATAGCCACATTCAATGAATGCTCTAAGAGATAGGTATCTTTCTCTCGTATCTTTGTCATGCACATTAAGGCATTTGGGTTGCGATCAATAGATGAAACGATATGGTTGGTGAATGCTTCTGGTATGGCAATGTCTATAGGTAAGCTTTTGTCGATGCTTTCTATCATTTTTTCTTGTAAGTGTTTACCTTTGTGATGAAGTTTGGTTGCAACTTCAAGTTCTACTTCAAAGGAAACTTTATTTTGTAGTTTAGGCGGTGTTTCAGGCTTAGGCTTTTCTTTTTGAAGTGTAATTTCTTCTTTAACCTCTGGCTCAAGTTGTTTGCTCATATCAACAACAATTGACAAAATCCCTTTCTTCTTGAGTTGCTTTATAGATTCAAGTGAGGTGACTCTACCTTGGCTAGATATTTTAATATTGCCTTGTTGTTTTGCGATAGAATCGACAAACATTCCTACTTTAATTTGGTTTATATCGAATGTTTTTAACAAAAATACCAACTCACAAGCTTGAAATTAATCACACTAAAGCAAAATATCTGATTTGAAGATTAAGAGCAAGATTAACTACTTCCAAAAGGGAATTAGTACTCTAATTTCCAAAGTAATTCAGACAAGTCGGGGTGCCACAGAAAGAATTTTAGGTTGACTCGGTTGTTCAAAACGACAATATCTTCTTGTTGCAATAAACCAATTTGTTTTTGAGATTGATCAGAGCCTAGCGGGAAAGCAATTTGTCCATTAGAACGTAAAACTTTATACCAAGGTACTGACATATCCTCTGGCACAAAACCTAGCGACTTTCCCACTAACCTTGCTCGTCCGGGTAAACCCGCAAGATCAGAAATTTGACCATAACTTGCCACTTTGCCAAAAGGTATAAGCTGTACTGTTCGCCAAATTTTGGCATATTGATGAGGTTCGTACATTACAAAGCTAGTCCTTTAAATCAAAAGGATACTGTGTTTTTATTTGACTTATAGGTAATGATTTCTCTTGTTGATTAACATTCCGATATAGCGCTAATGCGCTAGGCGATGTAAACCCAGCAATTTGTTCGATGTCATTGAGTTTAGCACCCTGGCTGACTAAATAAGTTAGGTACGTATGCCGTAAAACATCAAGAGATAGTTGTTCAGGAAAGGCCATCCGGGCATCGTGACCAATGTTAACCAATAGCTGTAAAAAGTCTTCGTGATTTTTTATATTTGACCATATGACTTGCTCATCAACTAAGCTGTTACATGTTGCTTGTAAAGCGTCCGCTAGATCCTTTTTAATGTTTATACTACGACAATACTGGTTTTCTATCTGAAGAGTTGAATAACCTTGTTTAAAGTTTACTTTTTTTAACACCATTAATTCGTCAATATTTACACCGCTCAAAATAAGTCCCAACAACACCTTACCTTGATTATTTGCAATAGAAAAAAGCAGTCTACATTCATCTGGGCTTAACACTCTTGAAACCTGGGATACAGGTCCTAATTTAGCGGTATCTGATGTCTTCTGAACATAAGAGTCTGTTAGCTTCTGGTGTTGAGAAAAACTGATGTTTGAAAAGTAACTGGTCTTATCTTGTCCCGGAAACATTACAAAATTACTGGTGGTAGCTGAGGCCTTTTGTTTAAATATATAACTGAACAACAACATAGACAATATTGCTAAAAAGACTGCTGCTATTAAGCTAATCAGGCTATGAACTTGATAGTTTGGTCCTATAGCAAAACTTGGAATATAAGCAGGCTCGAGAACCGAAATTTTTGCATCAAAAGGCTTTGATACTTCTTGTGCCACTTGTTGATTTTTTAGTATTTGAGATTGAGTTTGGAGCGCTTTTAATTCGTCGTCTAACCTCTTATATTGCTCTAGGTTTTGGCTAAACACTTGCGCGAGTTTGTTTTGTTTAACAAGCTGAGTATTCATCTGATCCACTTTTCTTTTTGCAACGCTAAGATCGCGTTCTGCATCAAGCAAATAGTTGGATTGACTGGTTTTTATTTTTTCATCGAGTAAAATTTGAAGCTGGAGTTGTTTTTTTTGTAGCGTTACAATATTTGGGTCAAGCTCTAAAAAGGTTTGAGTATACTTGTCAGATAAAGCTGATAGATTGGCATTATGTTCTTGCAGGTTGAACTTAATTGCATCTATTTGTGATTTATCATCTGGTCGAATAATTGCTTGTCCGTTATTAATGAACACATTCAAACTATCAAGCAACGCCTGTGCTTGTACTTTATCAGCCAATGCTTGGTCAAGATTAGCACCTAAGTTTTTTGTTTGACTTAGTGCTCGATTTTCATCTCTTTCTAGTGACGTGATGTTGTTCTCATCGGCAAATATTTCTAGCTGTTGTTTTTGCTCAGTTATTTTTAATTCCAACAGCTGCGATTGCTGGTCTGCAACTAGTAACTTATTTTGCTTGTTTACTAGTGATTCGGATGTAATTAAATTCAGATACACCTTTACCCATGCATCTAATATTGGCTTGAGGATTTGTAACTCGTTACCATTGGCTGTTAAAGTTATGATACGTCCTGTCATGCTCGCTTGAGCCGATAGACTTTCAAAAAGTGACTGTACATTAATTATTAACCTCTGATCTTCTTTAAGTTCCTCAACAACAAGGCTCAGTACATTGTTGCTTTTTAATCTTTTCTTATGCACAGATATTTGCCTTTGTGCTAGTTCACCAAACTCTAACTCAGTTTGCGAAGTATACGAAAAATGTAAGATAGATTGGCTCTGATATGTTGGTGATTGACTCCAAATCACAATGTTAGAAATAATCAATATTAATAAAAAAACACCAGCTAAAATCTGCCATTTATGCTTTTGAAAGCTTCTATGTTGGGAGTCCGACGGGTCTATTTCACTATTATTAAAGGGTTGATTTGGCATATAATCAACGTTGTTATCTGATGGCATGAAAAATACCTAAGGTAAATAAAGAGTTAACTATTTTGATCAAATAATTTCTGGTGAGCATACAATTCCTTTTTTGTTTTAAGTTTTCAACTAAAGTCAGTCCGCAGGTCGACTGCATCATTCTTAAATAAACTTAACAAGCCTATTCACAAACACCAAGCATAAATTGTAAAGGAATTTTTAGATTTATAAATATGAAAATTTTAAAAACGAATAAAAGACAAATATGTACTACATGCCACTACCCACAGAAAACCTGTTTATGTGATTGGATAAATCCTATTACATCGCCTTTAAACATTATTATTTTACAACACCCTAAAGAAACAAAACATGCAAAAAATACAGTTAAACTGTTAGCCTTAGGATTAAAAAAAATAGTGATTTTGCAAGGTGAAAAACCTGACGACTGGACAGAACTATCTCAAAATGTAGCTAAAAAACCACAAGATTACAGCTTATTTTACCCACACGAACAAAGTAAATCTGTGGAATCTATTATCTCATCAGAGGCAAAAGAAAGTATTTTCCCAATCAATCACAATGTGATATTTATTGATGCATCGTGGCGCAAAGCTTTGAAAATTTGGCATCTTAATCCCTGGTTACAACAATGTAATAGTTGGCACTTTACCAATCCACCTGATAATCAATATCACGTTAGACATACAACCCAACAAAATAGTCTATCTACGCTAGAGTCGGTAGTGTATGTCCTTGAGTATACCCACAACATTAATTGTAAGCCGCTGCATAATTTACTGTTAAAAATGCAGCAGAAATGTTTTTCAGAGAACTACCAACAGTAATATGAACGATTAAAAGCATTACTTTTTATGAATGATTTGTTAGGGTAAAATAAACTACCTTGGTTTCACTCACTTATTCGACTGGTCAATTCTGAAAATTTTTTTGACTCAAACTGGTAAAAACGTTTTGATAGTTAAAATCGTCAATGCAATATTAACTAGGCAATGTCAATCTTTCCAACGATATGTATTGTTGCTTAAAAACAGTGAACAATATCGCTCAACGACAAACCGCACACTCATTTGTGATTTATTCAACACTAAAGATTGGATTATTAAAGGCGTTAATGCGGGCTAATTAGAAACGGCACAATCGCGTGTATGTAAACGTCAATAACTGTTTGATTTTCCTGAAGTATTTAGTGGTGAGAATAGGGTTGAAATTTATAAAATAATCATTAAAACGGCTGGCATTTTCTGAAAAAAATGCAAAATAGTTGTTTTTTTGTGGATTAGCTTAAAAATTTAGAAACGTTTGCTACCAAAACGTGATGTCAGGCTTGATAAAATGGCTAAGCCAACGACACAATTCCATAGTATTAACTTTATGGTTTCTTAAACTCAAAAGTTTGCGGTGCGCTAAGGAGCCCCGTAATTTTTAATGAGGTTACCTTGAAATATCTAATTTTTGTATCTGTCTTTTTTTTTGCTGTATCAGTAAGTGCAGACAACCTTGCCAATTCAACACAAACACAAACCATTGAAATAATTGAATTTAATGCGCAAAAGCGGCTTCAAGATATTCGTGATGTCGCGATGTCGCGATGTCTTTAAATGTTGTCGATGGCCAAACCATCACTGAACGACAACTAAAAGATACAACAGCACTTTCAGCCATTGTACCAAATTTCAAGATTACTCAAAACGCTGCAGAAGGAACCCCACCAACAGTTAATATTCGAGGTGTAGGCAGCGTAGATTACAACACTTCGACGCAATCTCCTGTTAGAGTCTATTTAGACGGAGCAGCCAATGCCACAGCTAACTCTCAACTGATAAATCTACTTGATGTTGAATCAGTTGAAATATTGCGCGGTCCACAATGTACATTATTCGGCCGTAATACCACTGGTGGTGCGATATTAATTAACTCAGTTAGTACGAAAATGGACAACTCTGGTTACTTTAGTTTGTGTTACGCCCAGCGTAATCACCTTTCCATTGAAGGTGCAATTAATCGTCAGTTAAACGACAACATAGCTACTCGTTTAGCCTTTAATCATCAAGATTATGAATATTCAACGAATAACCTAGCACCTAACACACCACAAGCAAAAATACGTCAAACTCATGGGCGATTATCTTTCTTAGGTATGTGGGACAAGCTAACTATCGACAGTAAAATTTTTCTGAGTAAATGGAATGGTATTGTTAATCCTGTAGGCATTATTGGCGTGATCAAGAGTTTTGATCCAGCTACCGGTTTACCTGCATCTTTTTGCTCACCCAGTGAAACTGGTTCTTCGGCTTGCACTGATACCTTTGGCTTCAATGATGGCTCGGATGGTTTTCATGATGTGGCAGTTAATAACAACGTTAGCGACAATAGCCCACATAAAAAAGGCTCACATGGTATTAATGTAGAAGTCCAATATGAATTTAATAAAAATAATTATTTAGTTAGTTTATCTAATTTTTCTACTCTAGACAGAGAGCATTATTTCAACAGTGATGTAAGCCCTGCTCGCTTAGGAGAAGGTAATCAAAATGTTGGTACTGATACGTTTAGCCAAGAGTTGAGATTACATCAAGAGATAGGTGCTATCTATGAGATCACAGGCCTGTACATTTTGAATGAAAAATTAAAGCAGGATAATCGTTTCGATTTACTCAGAGATTTTCGTGCTGTTGAAGGATTATTTAGCAACGCTGTGACTTTTTTATATGACAACACAATAGAAATAAAGTCTTCTGCCTTGTTTGCACATATCGAATATTCATTATCTGCACAGACAATGTTTAGTGCAGGCTTTCTTTATAATGATGAAAGCACAGATTATAATGTTATCGGTCAAATCAATGTTGCCACTTTTACAAATGTTCAAACCGGTCTGACGATCCCAGGTTGGGATACTTCTGGCAATATTGATGATCACAATTTATCTGGAAAGATTGCGTTGTTACACAAGATCAGCGATAAACATTCTGACTTTATCCGTTTCTCCCAAGGTCTTAAGAGCGCAGGCTACAACGGCGCACTGATAAGCTCAGCCGAAGAAGCACAAAACAATGATTATGCTACAGAAACCTTAAACGCTTATGAAGTTGGTCTTCACAGTCAATTAAGCCAATCAATTCGTTTGTATTCAGCCGTATTTTATTATGATTATCAAGAACAAGTGTTTATGAATCAATCGGTCATTATGCCGGGCGCACCGCCACTTCAATTATTAAGTAACGTCGGTAAATCCACCATTTATGGAGCAGAGTTTGATCTGAATGTACAATTAACACCTGCTTTATTAACTAAATTTTCTATGGGTTATCTTCCAGAAGCAAACCTTGAATCTTTTGTTGATTTGGCTGGCGTTGAAATAAAGGATAATCGACTTCCCTTCACGTTTAAGTGGAATGTTGCAGCACAGGCAGACTATTTAGTTGAACTTAGTTCAGCCCAGTTGCACTTTTACATTGATGCAGATTATCAGTCAAAGTTTTATTTTGATCAAAATAAAAGTGCCTTTGCTATTCAAAACAGTTACGTACTTTGGAATGCAGGCATAACATGGGAAGAAGCGGATTGGAGCTCAGGAGCATGGGTAAAAAATGTAACAAATGAGAAATATAGTCATCTAAAATTTGATTTAGTGAATTTATTTGGCATGCTACAGGGCTTTAAGGGTGAATCCAGACAAGTCGGCCTTGATTTTCGTTATGAGTTTTAGTGTAGTTAATCAAATAACGTCACGCTACAACCGTGTATATTTAAAAATGAAGTAATAAGTGTGTGGTAATAGTTTGAAACAAATTAAATTATTAGTGGGTCTTTTAACTCTATGTATTTTTATCGCAGTAAATGCGATAGCTGCGCCTACCGTCAATATCGCCAGCTTTAATTTGAGCGATATACAGGATCAAAATATCAGTGACGATGTGAGTTATTTTTCTCTTAAGGACAACGCAGCACCTCCCCCCAACCAATTGAACCAACTTGATGTCTGGCTAAACACTTTAGCTTCACATCAAACCACCGATGTATTTGGAGACAAATACGTTGTGGCATTTCAAATTTACAATGATACACAGCTTACTGAGTGGTTTATTTACCCCTATGGGTCAGTAGTTCAAAGCATAGAAATATTTTATTTCAGTAACGACAACCCCACTGACTCTTTTAAAACCGGTCATGGTTTAAAAAACCAACAAGATTTTCATTATGGAAGTAAAATTGCAATATTACCGGGACAGAGCAAAACCTTGTTAATGTTATTTGAAAGTGAATACTTTTTCGCTCCAATCAAAATTTTAGTAAAACCTCATCTTCAAGCTGAACAGAAATTTCAAATAGAAAACGTCATATTGCTGATTAGTTTAGGTATGTGTTTCGCTTTGGGTATTTACAATCTGTTTATTTTTTTCAGCACTCGCAACGTCCAATATTTAACCTATGCATTGTCTACTATTGCTTATACCTTGGGTTGGACAGCTGTATTTGGTGTACCTGAATATGTAGGATTTAAGAGCTCAGAACATTGGTTAATGCCCGCATACATTCTAGGCGCCATTTTTTATTGTTTCTTTAATATCCAATTTTTACGCTTGGAAGAATTAGCCCCTAAAACAGCTAAAGCACTAAAAACTATTGCTTTACTTGCAACTCTATCACTACCTTTTGCCTTCTATAACCAAGGCGTAGCTTTATATTTAGCTTCCTTAGTTACCTCTGCAGTGTGTATTTTAGGTATCTATTCTGGCATTCGATGTTGGATGAACGGTTATTCGCCAGCTAAATATTTTGTACTGGCTTTGTTGACAGTTTTATTACCGAACATGGTAGGAAACTTGATGAACTTTGGAATATTACCAGGGATAAACGTTAATATTTATTTATTAGGTTTAATTGGAAACAGCCTAGAAACCTTATTATTTGCTTTTGCGTTAGCAGCTCAATTACGGCTTCTAACATTAAAAAATATTGAGTTGACGAATACGTTAGACAACACGGTGCAGGAGCGTACTTTTGAACTCAAAAAAGCTAATTATCAGTTAGAACAAACTAATAGTGACTTAATTGAGGCAAGTAATACTAAAGGTCAATTTTTAGCCACCATGAGTCACGAAATTCGTACTCCTTTGACCTCTATCATTGGTTATGCCAACGGTATTTTACTCGGTGATATAGACAAAGCTGAGCAAGAACGTGTCACAAAGATCATTGCTGAAAATGGCAATCATTTATTGAATGTTATTAACGATATACTGGACATTAGTAAGATAGAAGCCAACAAACTGGATTTTGAATCAATACCAACCCCGTTGTTTTCGGTCTTAGCACAAATCGAGTCTGTTGTGGGTAAACGAGCCAGAGATAAGGGTTTAGCTTTTCATTTAGAATATAAATATCCGTTGCCAGCACAAATTAATACTGACCCAACACGCCTGAAACAAATATTATTTAATTTAACGAATAATGCCATTAAGTTCACTGAACGTGGATACATAGGTTTATCGGTAAGTTTGGTCGATAATAAATTACAAATAAAAGTCAAAGACTCTGGCGAAGGTATCTCTGTAAAGCAGCAAGAGCAGTTATTCCAGCCCTTCACCCAAGCTGACAGCACAATCAACAGACGATTTGGTGGTACTGGTTTAGGTCTGAGTATTTCACGTCGATTAGCTAACGGTTTAGGCGGCGATATTAACGTGCACAGTACCCCTCGAAAGGGCTCAACGTTCACCTTAAATATTGATTTGTCCATCGTACAAGACAGCCCATGGATAAACAATGTGGGAGAAATATGGCATTCTACTCCAACTAAATCTGTCAAACCTTCTGCATTACCAAATTTCGTAGGCAATAAAGTATTGCTAGCAGACGATCATCCCAACAATCGCGAATTGATATCTATACTCTTAAAACGTATGAATATTACTGTTACTGAGGTAGAAAACGGCAAACAGGCGCTGGACACAATTTTCTATCAAAAGTTTGATTTGATCTTACTTGATATCCACATGCCGCAAATGGATGGAACCGAAGCACTTAAAAAGATTAGGGCAGCAGGAAATTACACACCAGTAATAGCCTTAACAGCCAATAATATGAAACATGAAATTGAACATTATTTGCGCCTTGGATTTTCTGACCATTTAGCCAAGCCTATTTCTCGCCAACACTTCATAAATAAAATATCCCTTTACCTAAACAAACAAGGTGAAATAGATTCCCCTCTTCATCAGGGAGATATGCTGAGGTTAATAAAAGACTATCAAGAAGATTTGCGAGATCAAGTAGTCAACATAGAACTTGCGCTAGAACAACGTGATTTAACCGTCATAAGCGAAATATCCCATAGAATAAGAGGGTCAGCTGGCTCTTTTGGTTTTGATATTATTGGGCAAAAATTTGCAGATATTGAGCATTGTGCTCTGCAAGATGATGAAATAGCGGTATCTTATGAGTTACCTAAGGTATTGGCTCTAACTAGGCAATGTATTGATCTACCGGGTGTAAATATCGCACAAGGTATTGTTAAGCATCACAACAGTGCCAAACAATTTTTGAAAGCTATTTTTGAGTTAATGAAACATTCTGGGCAAACCCTTAAAGACTTAACCGCTGCATTGGACAACAATGAAATCAACAGCGCCTTGGTCCATTTATACAAGTTTTTCCCTGCTAGCTATGACTGCGCACTAATCCAGTCTAAACCGGCATTTAAAGCCTTAGAAGACATAATTAAAAAGGGCAAACTTGAGCCAATGGAGTACGAACCTCAACTTGATGTTATACGTGCTCATTTTGTAGAATTAAATGTATTATTAAAACCAAGTTTAATTGACGAAATATAGTCATTAATACGTTTTAATCTTTGTTCAAATACATGAGTGATGATTAAAATATCTGTCGCTGTTTACTGTTGCACTTAAACCACTTAAACCACTTAAAACTGATTATTTCAGCCTCATTGTATGCGTTATTTTTGTCACTTCATGTTGACGAAAGCTTAAGATGAAGTGCGATTAATTGTTGGTCCCCTATTACCTGCGCTGTATGCCCATGTATGTTGCTGTTAAAAGAGCGATTGGCGTGTAGCATATCTTGGGCGATAAACACATCACCAGCGGAAAAGTCTCGATAGCTACCATCCCGTAAACCGATGCGTATAATACCCGAACGTATAAGGATAAGAGTGGGATCACCCGCCACATGCCAGTCACTAAAATACCCTGGTTCGCTAACTCTATGACGGAAATTCAATGCTGTTTGACGAGATGAAATAAACAAACCATTGTAATCATCAAGGCAATACTGCTGCTCGATAAAGTATGAATAAATGGTTGTTTCGTTACATAATATTGGGATACTTAAATTTGGCATTTCTCACGTCACAGGTAGTTAAACAGTTAAAGAAGTAAAAAGTCAGTAAGACAGGAAGTAAGAAAGACAGGAAGTCGAAAAGCCGCATACACACTGGGCTAAGAGTGGGTGTATTGCTCAATTTTTTTTAATAACAACTTTGTTATTAGCATGACAATTAATCTTTACCAGCAGAATGTCATAAAATTTCATACTTTATCCATTACAATATAATTAATGTGGTTAACAAGAGCAAAATTATGTACCGGATAATAAATAAAGTCTTAATGATGGCTATTTTTAGTGGGTTGGGCATGAGTAGCCTTGCCCAAAATCGAATTGATGTTCAACGGCCTGATGCACCTGAATTAGCTGCTTATGGACAATATACAATTGGTGTAAGAACTGTCGATATTATCAACCCACGACAAATTGATATTATTAACATCGACCCTGTTCAGGCTAAGCTAGCAGTTCTACCTAGATACGATCGATCGTTAACCTTAGAGGTTTGGTATCCAGCTATAAAAAATAGCCAAGGTAAAAGGTCACTCGATGTTTACCTACGCGATGGTAAAACCGAAGTTAGCATAATAGGTAGAGCAGTACGCGACGCCAAACCGTTGCTTAATAATCAAAAATACCCTTTGGTATTAATATCCCACGGCTATCCCGGTAATCGTTTTTTATTATCTCACCTTGCTGAGAATATAGCTTCAAAAGGCTATGTAGTAGTGTCAATTGACCATACTGACTCCACCTATCGCACACAAGCTGCTTTTGGTTCAACTTTGGTCAATCGACCACTTGACCAATTGTTTACTCTTGATCAAATAGAGCTTATGTCAAAGGATAATACTTCGTTTTTACACGGCTTAGTAAATCCCCAAAATACAGCTTTAATTGGTTACTCTATGGGTGGCTACGGAGCGGTAATCGCTGCTGGTGGTAGTGTTACCCAACAAGCAGTAGATTATACATGGGGTGCGCCACACAATACATTAGCAATACATCACAATCCTAATAAAACTAACACATCCCCTGATTTAAGACTTAAAGCGGTGATAGCTTTTGCACCTTGGGGAATGAATGTTGGTGTATGGGACCAAACTACTCTTAAAGGTGTAAAGGTTCCCATGTTATTAGTAGCAGGCTCGGTTGATGATGTATCAGGTTACGAAAAAGGTGTCCGGGCAATTTGGAAAGGAATAACCAGTGTAGATCGAACATTATTGACTTTTGACAATGCCAATCATAGCGCTGGTGCTCCCATGCCTGCTCCTGAAGAGTCTTACGCCTATGATGAAGCACTAGGTTTCAATATTAGCGAACACTACACTGACGCCGTTTGGGATAGTGTCCGTATGAACAATATATCTCAGCATTTTGTTACTGCATGGTTAGAAAAGTATTTAAAAAGTAATATCAAAATGGATAATTACCTAAATCTTGAAGCAAATTCGAACGACGGAATTTGGAGCCAGGGTGATAATGGCCAATATAAACCTGACCACACCCATTGGGCTGGTTTCAAAAACCGCACGGCAAAAGGCTTGAAATTTGAAAAGTTAGCTAAGGGTGAGTAGGCTAACCTTAATTTTTCAATAGTGATTATCAGTGTGTGGTTTTATCACCCCAGATATCTGTTAAACGTTGGTCTCGGCCACAATTCCAACGATACAGTTTGTATCTAACAGTATTATTTTTGTAATAGTCTTGATGAAAACTTTCGTTGCCTTTTATTGGATAAAAAGTGTTGGAAGGTAGGATAGGGGTGACTACTTTTTGATTAGGAAATTGTGCAATTACTTTTTGTTTAGATAAATGTGCAAGTTCACGTTCTTTTCCGTCAGCTACAAAAATAGCACTTAGGTAACTAAAGCCTTTGTCACAGAACTGGCCTCTAGCATCAAAGGGATCGATGTTTACCCAGAAATGATCGAGTAACCCTTGATAAGTCACTATATTGGGATCGTAAGTGATTTCAACTGCTTCATAATGACCAGTATGATTGCCACTATAAGTTGGGTTTTCTAAAGTACCCCCAGTAAAACCCGAAATAACGTCAGTTACTCCTTTTAATTTTTCAAAATCTGACTCCATGCACCAGAAACAACCACCAGCAAAAACAGCTTTATCAGCTGTTGCTTGAGAGGTATATAAAGCAAATATAGCGATCAAAGACAACAATAGTTTAAATTTCACAACGTTTTCCTTCATTACTCAATGTAATTATTTACACTAAGAGTACATATTAAGACCAAAGTTTAGATACAAACTTTCAATTTAATCTATAAAACAAAAAACCCAGCTCAAGGCTGGGTTTTCAAGTATTTAATGTGTGACTACTTGCGCAATTTCTGGATCAATCTTAACTGTGCAATAGCTTCAGCTAACTCGACGGCTGCTTCAGCGTATTCAAAATCGGCACTTGGATTAGCAATATGCTCCTCAGCGCGTTTTTTCGCGTCCAAAGCTGCTTGTTCGTCCAAATCTTCTGCACGAATAGCGGTATCGGCTAATACAGTCACTGTACCTGGTTGTATCTCTAGTACACCACCGTTGATGTAGATACTCTCTTCATCACCGTGTTGCTTAACTAGACGTACCATTCCTGGTTTTAAAGTAGTTAGTAATGGTGTATGACCAGGATAAATACCTAATTCACCTTCACTACCTGTAACCTGAATGGTCTCAACCAAACCAGAGAAAATACTAGTTTCGGCACTTACTACGTCTAAATGTACGGTCGCTGCCATAAAAACCTCCAATTAAAAACAAGTTTCCAAATCCATTTAGTTTGGGCTCTTAAGGAAATGCGCAATGTAAAAAGATACCTGAGCATTTCCATTAAAGAGTTCGGACTAAACAGGCCGAAAATTACATGTTTTTGGCTTTTTCGCTTGCTTCTTCGATCGTTCCAACCATATAGAAAGCCTGTTCTGGTAGGTGATCATATTCACCATTCAAAATGCCGCTAAAGCCAATGATTGTATCTTTCAAAGAAACATATTTACCAGGTGAACCGGTAAATACTTCTGCTACGAAGAAAGGTTGTGACAAGAAACGCTGAATTTTACGAGCTCGCGATACTGAAAGCTTATCTTCTTCAGAGAGTTCATCCATACCTAGAATAGCGATGATATCTTTTAATTCTTTATAACGTTGCAATACTGACTGCACACCACGTGCCGTGTCGTAATGCTCCTGACCAATAACTAGTGGGTCAAGTTGACGAGAAGTAGAATCAAGTGGGTCAACCGCAGGATAAATACCTAAAGACGCAATATCACGTGACAATACAACCGTTGCATCTAAGTGAGCAAACGTTGTAGCAGGTGATGGATCGGTCAAGTCATCCGCAGGTACGTATACCGCTTGGATTGAGGTAATTGAACCAGTTTTAGTTGATGCGATACGCTCTTGTAATACACCCATTTCTTCAGCAAGGGTAGGTTGGTAACCTACAGCTGATGGCATACGACCTAGCAGTGCAGATACTTCTGTACCCGCTAGAGTGTAACGGTAGATGTTATCTACAAAGAACAAAACATCACGACCTTCATCACGGAATTTTTCCGCCATGGTTAAACCCGTCAAAGCAACACGTAAACGGTTACCTGGAGGCTCATTCATCTGGCCATATACTAGGGATACTTTGTCTAATACGTT
>CAZMDX010000560.1:0-4945 GCA_964564805.1 uncultured Pseudoalteromonas sp.
GCTCAGTCCGAAGATACAGCTTATTTAACAGCTGAGTTGCATTATTTGGCAGCGAAATGACCTGCCACTGACAAGCTCAACCATGTTGGGCATTTGTAGAGTAAGTCTAAATACCGCTCTTATTTCGGCAATCGATACACCGCGAATATCGTTAATGCGAGTGCGTAATGAATTAGGTGCACGTTTTAAAGAAAGAAAAACCCCAGCGAATAGGAAGCCATCATACTAGGTATCCGAGTTAACTTGATGCTGTCTAATACGCCAAACGTAATAAAAAAAACCTGTTATGCCAGATGATGTTCTAGAAATCTCGTAGTAATTTTCGATTGAGTGCACTTATCATTAGATTACTAATCAACTTGTTCAGGGTTTATTGGATAAGTGTCCATTTGCTTGTGGCTAATGTTGCCATCGCTAAAATGAATGTTTCTGTGGGCGAGTTTTGCAATAGCTGTATTGTGGGTGATGATAAAATAGGTTGTGTCAAAATCTCGGTTAACGGTTAGCCACGCACTTAACACAACTATGCCAATCTCACTGTCCAAAGCGCCTTTGGGTTCATCACACAGTAGTACCTTGGATTTTTTTGCAATGGCGCGGGCAGTTGCTATCTTTTGTTTTCGCCTCCAGACATTTGTGAAGGGAAATTATTGGCCCTGTCTATAAGTCTAGCAATGTGTAGTGCATCTGTGGGGTGTATAAGGTTTGACGTAAGATTGATACGACTTGTTCCTAATCTGCTATTGACACGTGATAAAGATTTATATAGGTCAGCACAAAAATTTTGAGTCTTATTTTTAAACCATGTTGTTCAGCTATGGTTAGTTCAGTTCTAAGTGGTTTGGTATAAATAAGTTGTCTTCAAATAATGTTGTAGGGCTCATTCTCATTGTTCTCAAGAGAGTATGATTGATGCTAAATCTGTGACTGAGTTTTTATATAAAGTAGTTTTGGGTCCACTTTGCTAAAGGTAAGTTTCAAATCCGTACATGGGAAATATTAGCTGTAAGATGGTACGTTTTAGTCTCAATATTTTATTTTTTTTCATATAGCTTAAATTTAATGATTAACTAAATCGTTTTTATTTAAAGCACATTTTATAATTTCTTACATAAACTCTACACAAAGATTACCTTAATACATTTTCTACCAATGCTTTTTTAGACAGTTTTTCGGCGATAATATGTGTAAGTAAATTTCATTCTGGATAGAAATTGACTTCACTTTTAGCGTGATAATTCATTGTTACGTTGATATGAACCAACGAAATAATTAAGTCTGGAGTATAAAATAATGTAAAAACAAGTGATTTTAAAATTAACCATCGCTGGGTTTTTGAGTATGTCACTGGTCTTCGGTGGCGCTCTTGTTGAGGCTGCCGAAATGACTAAACCCAAAGGCGCCTTGGGTACAGGTATCACTGAAGAAGGGCAGCCAAAATCTAATCAATTTTGGTGGCCAGATTTACTCGATTTATCTGTTCTTAGAAATCAAGATGCTAAATCCAATCCTTATGGCGCTGATTTTGATTATGCTGATGCTTTTAATAAGCTTGATCTAGACGCTGCGAAAAAAGATATCGATACACTACTTACCACATCACAAGAATGGTGGCCTTCTGATTTTGGTAATTATGGACCTTTTTTTATTCGTATGACCTGGCATAGTGCAGGTACCTATCGCACTTTGGACGGCCGTGGTGGTGCAGGTGGTGGTCAGCAAAGGTTTGAACCGCTGAACAGCTGGCCAGATAACGGTAATTTAGACAAAGCTAGACGTCTTTTATGGCCTATCAAGCAAAAGTATGGCGAAGCACTTTCTTGATCTGATTTAATAGTGCTTGCTGGTAATGTTGCCCTCGATAACATGGGGTTCGAAACCTATGGCTTCGCCGGTGGTCGAGCCGATGACTGGGAGCCAGATTTAGTTTATTGGGGCTCAGAAATAGAAATGCTAGCCAGTGATCGCGAAGAGATAGGCGGTAAGTTGCAACGTCCACTTGGCGTTACACATATGGGCTTGATTTATGTGAACCCAGAAGGTCCAAGAGGCATACCTGACCCAATCGGCTCAGCTAAAAACATCCGTACGACATTTGCCCGTATGGCTATGAATGATGAAGAAACATTGGCACTTATTGCTGGAGGTCATACATTTGGAAAAATGCACGGTGCACGTAAACCCGCTGAATGTTTAGGGCCGGAGCCAGCTGCAGCAGGCGTCGAAGAACAAGGTTTTGGTTGGAAAAATAAATGTGGCAAGGGACACTCAGAAGATACGACTACCAGAGGTTTTGAGGGTGCGTGGACGTAAGCCCCGACACGTTGGACATCTTTGTATTTGAGTAATTTGTTGAACTTTGAATGGAAGCAAACTCGGAGCCCTGCAGGGGCTATTCAGTGGATACCCACTGATGCGTCTATGCAAAACGTGGTACCTGATGCACATATCAAAGGTAAGTTTAATGCACCTGTGACGACGACCGCTGATTTAGCATTGAAGTTTGATCCAGAGTACAAAAAGATTGCTGAGCGTTTCTTGGCTGACCCCGAAGAGTATCGTTTAGCTTTTGCAAAAGCGTGGTACAAACTGACTCACAGAGATATGGGACCACCACGTAATTTCCATGGTAAAGACGTGCCAAAGGATATTCATATTTGGCAAGATCCTATTCCACAAAACAGCCGTTCTACCACCGATGCTGACGTTGTGAAAGAGCTTAAAATTAAGATCTCAGAATCAGGTCTTACTACTGAAGAGTTAGTCCGTGTGGCGTGGGCTTCTGCCGCAAGTTATCGTAATACCGATATGCGCGGTGGTGCTGACGGAGCGAGGATCGCTCTTGCCCCTCAAAAAAATTGAGGAGTGAATGACCCTACTGAAGTTGCAAAAGTATTGAAAGTACTGAAGAACATTCAAGATGATGCCTCAAGTGGCCTTTTTAATAATGACAAAGTGTCATTGGCTGATTTAATTGTGATGAGTGGTGCTGTTGCTATTGAAAAAGCAGCAAAAAATGCAGGGTTTGATGTAACTGTTCCCTTTATGCCAGGCAGAGGTGACGCGACTCACGCACAAACTGATGTGAACGCTTTTAGTTTAATCGAGTTAAGTTCAGATGGTTTCCGTAATTACTTTAATTCTTCTATTAGCTACAAATCGCCTACAGAAATGTTGGTTGATAAAGCTGATCAACTGGATTTAACTGTGCCACAAATGACAGTGTTAGTGGGTGGATTAAGAACTTTAAATGCTAATCATCGCCAAGTTTCACATGGTGTACTAACAGATAAACCTGGTACGTTAAGCAATGATTTTTTTGTTAACTTGCTGGATATGTCTACTGTCTGGAAAAAATCTGAGGATGATGGAATTTACGAAGGTGTAGACCGTAAAACAGGTCAAGCAAAATGGATAGCCACATATGTAGATTTAATATTTGGTTCTAGCTCAGAGCTACGAGCAGTTGCTGAAGTATATGCTTATGATACTTCCAAGCAAAAATTTTTTGATGATTTTGTTAAGGCGTGGACTAAAGTAATGAATTTAGATAGATAATTTAAACCCTATAAACAATGGGCTGAAGTTAAAATTTAGCCGCAGCCCATTATATTTTCTACTTTTTATTCCATTCAATCAGCATTTCTAGCTTTTCGCTTTTGTCATCTGATCCACACATTTCATCGTAGGGTGTGCTTTGTTTGAGCCATACTTCGTCAAAGCGTCTGTGGTGAAGATGCGCTTTTATCTCATTAAGGCAGTCAAAGGACATAGGTTCATTATTACCATCTCGAACGATGTCTTGCTTCTCTTTCTCGCCTACCGACGCCAAGTAGGTGCCGCCTTCGATTGATTCAATATATAATTTCATAAATTACCCTTAACTAGTGTTTTTTGAACGAGGTCTTCGGTTATTTAGATCATAAAATTAAGCCACCGCTACAAACTTAGGATAGAAAAATGTAAGTTGATATAATAGTAGGCCTGATATCGGGTTGTGTAAAATAGGTTAAAGCCTAGAGTGTGACATTGTTTAAACTTTTACATGAGCAGTTGGTCGTTAATAAAGAAAGGTCATGAGAGCACAAACTTGAAAAGGTACACTCATTACGATCGAGCTGGGTGGGGAGATTATCATTGACGAGCTTTACGTCCATTCGCCTAGCGATCTCAGCTCTTTAGTCGAACGATACAAGATATAAGGAATAGATATGCTGGGTGAGACAGATTTAAATAAATTGATTGGTTCAATGCAGCCTGTTCTAGGTGAGCCAAAGTATGTGTTTGCTTCATTAGATAAAGATAGCTGTGTTTCTATTGCTCAGTTAGAGCCGTTGAGTATGTTTTACGAAAAAGAAGGGTTAACAGTCATTGTGTTAAAAGCCAATGCCGATATTTTAAACATACCTTACCAAGGTGTATTTCAGTGCATCACGTTAAATGTGTATTCTAGCCTTGATGCAGTTGGGCTGACGGCTGCAGTGTCCTGTGCATTAGCCGGCCAAGGTATCAGTGCTAATGTGGTTGCGGCTTATTATCATGATTATATATTTGTACCAGTTGCTAAGTCACATCAAGCTTTGTCTTGTCTGCTAAAATTGGTAGGGGATTATGAATAAAAAGTGATGAAAAGGGCCAACTGTGTATAAACAGTTGGCTTTTGTATTTATAAAGTACTTTTGATTAAATAAACAAAAACTGCCGTCAGCTCAATGGTATGCATGTTCCTCGAAATCGGTGGCTACTTGATAAAAGTAGCCCGTTGACTATGAAGTGATCCCGAGCATAAACATTCGGTGGAATGTCTTTAGCTCGCTTAAAGTGTTCGTTTTTAAACGTATCACTTACAATGTACCAATCACTCCTTCGCGACGTTTATCTGCTGCGCCTTTTAAGGTGCCATCTGGTTTACGTAAAATCACACTTAAACCTGAATTTTCACCTC
>CAZMDX010000561.1:0-5108 GCA_964564805.1 uncultured Pseudoalteromonas sp.
GTTTAATGTTAACGACATTTCAAATCTTAGTGTCCACCGACACCCGTCGAGCGCCGTTTTTTCATCGGTGCTTATACGAGATAATAGCTTAGTATTAGCAGGCCAATTTGGCATGACTACTTGGTTGGTTAAATAAGGGTATTTATGGAAAAGTCTCCATCAAAATTTGAAGAAGTGATCGAAAATTTTTTATTCAGTAAACGTGTGGCTATCCTGAGCATAATAAGTGTTTTATTTGTTCTTCTATCTATTCAGGCAGTGCAGGTCAAGCCAGAAGCTAGTTTCACTAAGATGATCCCCGGTCAACATGAATTTATCAATAATTTCTTAACCTACCGAAAAGAACTTGCCGGACTTGGCAACGTGGTGCGTGTTGTAGTTGAGAACACCAACGGTGATATATTTGAACCGCAGTTTCAGGAAATATTAAAACAAGTGACCGACGAGGTGTTTTTTATTCCTGGCGTCAATCGAAATGAACTTAAATCATTATGGACACCTAACGTCAGGTGGGCAGAGGTGACAGAGGAAGGGTTTGTTGGAGGAGCCGTTATTCCTGATGGTTATGACGGCTCAGCAGAATCTCTAAGAAAGCTGCAAACCAATACCTTAAAATCAGGTCAAGTTGGTGTACTAGTTGGCAATAACTTTAAATCAGCTATGATCCTGGCTCCACTTCAGGATATTAACCCAGAGACCGGCTTGCCCTTGGATTATCGGGATTTATCCAATAAATTAGAATCAGAAATAAGAGATAAATATCAAACTGATTCTGTGCAAATAAGAATTGTGGGTTTTGCAAAAGTAGTCGGAGATTTAATTGATGGCGCTTTGCAAGTAGTTATCTTTTTTGGGTTAGCCGTTGCCATCACTTTTGTGCTCTTGTTTTTGTACTCTAGATGCTTAAAAAGTACCTTTGCTGTTTTATTCTTTTCTATTTTTGCGGTGATTTGTCAGTTAGGTATTCTTAACTTATTAGGCTACGGAATAAATCCTTACTCAATGTTAGTACCTTTTTTGGTATTTGCGATTGGCGTTAGCCATGGGGTGCAAATTATTAATTCGATTATTTACCACTCGGTAAGTGGTCATAACAAAGCTGATTCTGCCAAATTAGCGTTTCGTTCATTAGTAGTGGCCGGTATGACGGCCTTGGTGAGTGACGCCATCGGTTTTACTACCTTGATGGTCATTGATATTGGCGTTATCCAAGAGTTGGCGATTGCTGCCAGTATCGGTGTGGCAGTGATCATAGTGACTAACCTCATCGCTCTGCCCATTGTCATGAGTTACGTTGGGGTAACCCAGTCAGCGGTTAATCATGCGCGAAAATCATTAGAGCATATTTCCATTGTAGAAAAGTTTTTTGCCAACTTCGCTAAGCCTTTTATGGCAAAAATAGCGCTAGCAGTCGGTGCTGTGTTATTTGTGGTTGGATTGTATTTTTCTCAGTTTATGAAAATTGGCGATCTAGATGCAGGTGCACCTGAATTAAGACCTGATTCAGTTTATAACTTAGACAATGCCTACATAGTTGAGAACTATAGCACCAGTACTGATGTATTTGTGGTGATGGCTAAAACTGCACAAGAGCAATGTATTAAATATGATAACTTAGTTTGGATTGATCAATTTCAATGGAGCATTAGAAACACACCGGGTGTACAAGATGTTAAATCCGTTGCAGATGTATCTAAATTTGGCATATTTGGTATGAATGAGGGCTCTATTAAATGGTTTGGTTTGAACCGTAATCAATACGTAACCAATGCGTCTTTAGCTAAAGTTCCTCCGGGGTTAATTAATCAAGACTGTAGCATGGCACCGGTACTGATATTCCTAAATGATCATAAAGCCGATACGTTGCAAAATGTGGTTGATGCAGTCAATGCTTTTATTTTAGAGAATCCACCACAAGACATCGAATTTTTGATGGCGGCAGGTAATGCTGGCATTGAGTCTGCGACAAATATGGTGATAGAAGAAGCACAAACAGAAATGTTAATATGGGTGTATTCTGTGGTCATTGCTTTGTGTTTGATCACGTTTAGATCTGTTCGTACGGTCATCAGTATTGTTGTGCCGTTAGTCTTAACCTCAATCCTAAGTCAGGCGCTAATGGCAATCTTAGGCATTGGAGTTAAAGTAGCGACGTTACCTGTTATTGCCCTAGGGGTAGGAATAGGTGTGGATTATGGTATTTACATCTTTAGTAAAGTCAAAGAAGCCTTAACCATGAACAAGTCGCTTTATGACACCTACTTGTATGCACTTAATCAAACAGGTAAGGCTGTTGCTTTCACGGGTATTACTTTAGCAATAAGTGTAGCAACGTGGGTATTCTCACCCATTAAGTTTCAAGCTGATATGGGATTATTATTAACTTTTATGTTTTTGCTTAATATGTTGGGTGCACTAACCTTAATTCCCGCTTTAGCTTGGGCATTGAGAATAGGTAATAAGCCAACAGTTAAGTAGTTAATCAAGCACAAGGTTATCCTCTAAGGTAACCTTGTGCTGCAAACTAGATACTTTGACTATAATTATAGCTTGTTGTTTGAAGTAAATTCGACCATCAGCCCTAAGTTTTAAACTCGCATCCAAAACAAATAAAAAAAGAGGGCCGATAGTTGTTTATCGGTCCTCTTTTTTTATGCAGGTCGCATCGTTTAGACCTAAGAAAGGAGTGGTTAAAATAACTGACTACTAGGGAGTCGTCCCATTGAACCAGAAAGGAAAGTCTCCCATCATTTGCATCAGTCCAAAGAATGCATTGGCATCTCCGTCAAAAATAATATGGTTGTTAACGATACGTTGTTTAAAGATCATGGTTTTCAGTAACACCTGATCAAGGTCGCCACGGTTAAAGTGACTGTGGAGGTAGGATATTTAAACTGCTGCGCTTGGATATTGTTGGATAAGAGTTTTTGAGTTCCAGGGAAAATTTTTCTTATCGGTCGGGGATTATAATATTTTACATGTCTTGTTTTGTCTTGTGCTTTTTGACGTCTAACTTCACGCCGAATAAATATAAATAATATTTATCAAAACATGGCTTGGATCATATCTGGGCGAGCTTGTAATAATCGCGCTTGCCTTTTGTTTGGCTGAGTAAATATCAGGTTGTTGAGCAGCTTGGCACCTAAGCGGTATTCACCTTTATTAAATGCTTGTTTGGCTAAACTGAGTACATTATCTGCGCCACCCATTGCTACTGAATATCGAGGCGCTGAGTCAGTAGTACTTAATTTATCTAAATTGGCAGGATTCATATCTAAAAACCTAGGTATTTATTGATTATACTACGTACATTATGGGATTAAGAGCCATGGTAAACTAAGTTATACCAATGTTTTGATAAGGTATCGGGTACGTCTAATTCATTATGAATTTCATTTATAGTGACACCTTTATTGGCAAGGTTAAGGGTGCGGACATGAAAATCCATATGAGTCTATTTTTTTCTAATATTTCAATTAGGTATTTATTGCCCCAGCGAGGCCAACTATGAGAGCCAAACATCACCTCTGCATTTTTAGCAAAACCAAATATTACTTAGTTAATAAATTTACTTAAACCTAGTGCATCACGCACTTCTGCTACCCTAGGGGTGTAGACATTATGTAGGGTGTCGGTAACGTTTTCAGCCATCCATAAGGTTTCAAATCGAGGGGAATAGGTGTTCATTTCAGCGGGTGATTCGGCACCTGGGGTGTTTTGCATAATCATCGTTATGCCATCTATAGTGATGGTTTCTATGTCTTGCTATATAAATTTTGTGGGTGTAATGAAACCGATATAACCACTTGATAATCCCTTTCTAATAGCTGCATCAACCTGTCCAGTTGGACTCTTTTCTAGAACACTTCCATATTAATAAGATGTACGTCAGGTCATAATATTTCCAAGTAAAATATCTTCTTTAATGGCATGTTCCATGAGGTCTCTAGGAGCAATGATTTGTACCGTACCAGAATCTACTTGTGCTTGGCTTACCACTGCTTTACACCACCAAAGTGGTCGGCATGAGCATGACTGTAAACAACGGCTTTAACCGGAAATTTATCTAACTCTTGGGTCACTACTGTTAATGCGGTTTTTGATTTGGCCGGAGTGAACAATGAGTCGAATACTATGCAACCAGTATCACTTTTTATGAATAAAATGTTAGATAAGTCATAACCACGCACCTGATAAACTCGCTCTGTAACCTGATATAAGTCATAGGACATATTTAGGCGTACTTGGCGCTCTAAACTAGGGTTAATAGTATCTTGGTATGCACTGCTTGTTAAAAAGTAATAGTTACCCAGCTCTCAAACTACATTACTGCTGTCATCTAATATTTCTAATTGTTCAGGTCGCTTAATTAAGCCTTTTTCTGCTAGCTCAAAGTCTCACTTGTCATCAAAGAGTAAGCTTTGTCTGACTAAGATTTGCTACTCTTGTGTAATAGTTGATGTAGATTTTGCATCTTTAGCATGTAAAGCATGTAAAGCATGTGAAGTATGTGAAGTATGTGAAGTATGTGAAATATGTGAAATATGTGAGTGTGAGAGTCTGTGTAGACTATCAAGTTTGTTGACATCCAGCTAATAGTGCATGCAAGGTCGGTGAAACAGTGTATTGAATTCTAGACATAGCTTTATCTTTAATGTCTCGAACTAAAATTATTCATAAATCATTGTAAAGTTAAGTCTAAGTAAAAAAAAAGGCTGATATTTCAGCCTTTTAAAATTTTAAAACATTAGAACTTAACGACTTAGACGTCGTAGAGCGGATGAAGAAAACGCTTTACGTTGTTCCACTCCTCCCCACGTCATGAATCTAGGCTCTTCATTACTTAGGCCTGTCACCAAAAATCGTCCAGAATTTAGGTCATGCAGGGTTTCTGCTACCATCCAAGGTGTATCAACATCATAAAACATCACATTGTGACCTTCAGACATACGCCACAATTCGTTACGACCATCGTAATGATCAATAACTGATGCACCCCACGTATCTTCATCTATAAAGAAGGTTCGCTTGGCATAAATATGACGCTCACCTTCAGCTAGGGTCGCTTCTACTTCCCATACGCGGTGTAACTCATAACGTAAGTTGTC
>CAZMDX010000562.1:0-3471 GCA_964564805.1 uncultured Pseudoalteromonas sp.
CATTTATATTTAAAGTTCAATGGTCTGTCACATCTAAGCATAATTGAACGTCAACACCACTAGTTTTTACGACGACTACTTTGATTACATTAGTTTCGATACTTTCCACTGTTGTTGCGTTAACAGGCTGCGTCCAACGAGCTTGATCTATATAGTCTGTTTTACCTACTACTGGGGCTGATAACACTGCATTATAATTTTCGACAATAATAGGATCGCTTAAGTCGAATAACCAAAAATCAATAGTCGTAAATAATCAGTCGTCAAAAAACTCACCAATAATCCCAACGTTTTGGCTGTATCTTGAGTATATTCTAGAACAAATACATCATCATGAAATGGCCGAGTCCTTAGGCAACAAACGAATATAAATCACAAATAACTACAATTTGTTTAAATAAATGCCTGTGAATTCCACAAAAATCTTGATTTAGTGAATAAACCATAACTTTGGAACACAAGTAACAAATAAACATAAAAATGCAACAATAAAATAAATATTGGTTCTGCTCATCGGAATATACAACTTTATTTTGGTTTGTTTATTCCATGCTTTTTACATGCTTAGATTACTTATCACTACGTCGGTCAAAAAAATGAGACTGAGCCTAATCACTTAAGCAATGAACTCAGTAGAATAATTATAATTACGGCTTGATATCTTTTGGGTTTTTTGTTCCACTGTGCGGAACTTAATCTCTTTAATGAGGGTTAAAAATGATTCGAGATAAAGAAATGTTGAATCAATTTCTGGATACCATTTCAAAGTTCGTTAAAGAACGTTTAGTTCCTGCGGAAAATGAAGTGGCTGAAAACGATGCTATTCCAGATGACATTGTTCAAGAAATGAAAGATATGGGTTTATTCGGTATGACAATCCCAGAAGAATATGGTGGCTTGGGTTTGACTATGGAAGAAGAAGTACTGGTGGCTATAGAGCTAGGCAGAACATCTCCTGCTTTTCGTTCCCTAATTGGGACCAACAATGGTATTGGCTCTGCCGCTATCGTTTTTGACGGGACAGAAAAACAAAAACAAACCTACTTACCCAAATATGCCTCAGGCGAACTTATTGGATCTTTTTGTTTAACTGAGCCAGATGTTGGCTCTGACGCCGCTGCAGTGAAAACTACCGCAGTAAGAAAAGGCGATGAGTACGTTATTAATGGCACCAAGCGTTATATCACTAACGCGCCCAGAGCAGGAACCTTTACTGTAATGGCACGCACAGAGCCCTCCATTAGAGGAGCTAAGGGTATATCTGCCTTTATAATAGACGCCGCTACCCCAGGTATTTCACTTGGACCCAAGGATAAAAAAATGGGTCAGCAGGGCTCTTATACCTGTGATGTTATTTTTGAAAATTGCCATGTTCCTGCGGACAGTATTATCGGTGGTATTGCCGGTAAAGGTTTTATCACGTCAATGAAAGTGTTGGACAGAGGACGACTACATATTTCAGCATTGAGCGTTGGCATTGCTGAACGCTTAATAAACGATGCATTAAAGTATGCAGTTGATAGAACTCAATTTGGCAAACCTATTGCTGAGCATCAAATGATCCAAGTTATGTTAGCGGACAGTAAAGCCGAAGCTTATGCAGCTAAATGTATGGTACTTGATGCGGCAAGACAAAAAGATTTAGGCAACAAAATTACCACAGAGGCCTCTTGCTGTAAGTTATTTGCGACAGAAATGGTAGGCCGAGTGGCTGATAAAGCGGTACAAATTCACGGTGGTGCTGGCTATATCTCAGAGTACGCAGTAGAAAGGCTCTATCGCGATGTCAGATTATTTAGATTGTACGAAGGCACAACACAAATTCAACAGATGATTATTGCCAGAAATATGATTAGAGATATCCAATAAATTAAGTAAAACGAAGGGTTTGCAAAATGAATTTAAATTTCACCTCTGAAGAAAAAGACTTTCAACAAGAAGTGCAGCAGTTTTTGCAACAAAAATTGCCAAAAGATATCGCTAGAAAAACTAAAAGCGCATTACATTTATCAAAAAAAGAATGTAATCAGTGGCAGAAAATACTTTATAAACAAGGTTGGGCCGCATCCAACTGGCCTGTTGAACATGGTGGAACAGGTTGGACACCCACCCAAAAGTACATCTTTGCCAATGAATGTGCTAAAGCTGGTGGCCCCGATGTGATCCCGTTTGGTTTGAAAATGGTGGCACCTATCATTTACACTTTTGGTAGTGAGGAGCAAAAGCAACGTTTTTTACCTGATATATTAGCCAGTAATGTGTGGTGGTGTCAGGGCTATTCAGAAACGGGAGCAGGCTCTGACCTTGCAGCTATGAAAACAACAGCGGTAAAGGACGCAGATGAATATGTCGTCAATGGTACAAAGACGTGGACCACGCTAGGTCAACACGCCGATTGGATATTCTGTTTAGTTAGAACAGGTCCTCCGGACGCTAAAAACCAAGAAGCGATCAGTTTTTTATTAATCAATATGCATGATCCTAAAATCAGCGTATCACCCATTATTACCATTGACGGTAGACATGAAGTGAATGAGGTGCATTTTGACGGTGTGCGCGTTCCAGCAAACAATCTTATCGGCACAGAAGGCCAAGGCTGGACTTATGCTAAGGTGCTGTTAACGCATGAGCGAACTGGGATTGCTCGCGTGGCAATATCTAAAGATCGTCTAGTTCAATTAAAAGTGCTAGTTAAGGCATCACCCAACGGTGAGGATTCATTAATTAATGACGCAGTGTTTGCACAAAAAATTGCGAATGTAGAAATTGATTTATTAGCCTTAGAATATACCGAATTACGCACCCTTTCGGCTTTAAGCACTGGTCAAGCGCCAGGCCCAGAATCTTCGATTTTAAAAATTGTGGGTACACAAATTATTCAAGCGATCGATGAGTTGTATGTCGAGGCTGCTGGTTATTATTCTATGCCATTTGTACCTCTTCAGTTTCATGATGAATTTGAAGGACAACATATCGGTCCTGATATGGCGACTAATAGCTCATTACGTTACTTTAATAATAGAAAAACATCTATTTATGGTGGTAGCAACGAAATTCAAACTAACATCATCAGCAAAGCCGTTTTAGGCCTTTAAATTAGTATTAGGAGTTTATTATGGATTTTTCATTAAGTAGCGAACAACAGATGATCCAAGATAGTGTCTCAAGGTTTATCCTCAATGATTACGATTTTGATACACGTCGAAAAATACTGGGATCGACAGCAGGTTATAGTCAAGAAAATTGGAATGTGTTTGCAGAACTCGGCTGGTTAATGTTGCCTTTTGACGAGGAAGACGGCGGGCTAGGTGGTTCTATGGTCGACCTTGCACTTGTTATGGAAGAGTTTGGCAAAGGCATGGTAGTTGAACCTTTTATTGCCACCGCCGTCATGGCAGGCGGTCTGATTGCCATGACGGGTAATCAACAGCAAAAAGACCATTATTTGCCTAGGATCATGGCAGGTGAATT
>CAZMDX010000563.1:0-2251 GCA_964564805.1 uncultured Pseudoalteromonas sp.
ATTTTACTGTGTGTATTTATATGGCTTTATCCCTTAATAAAACGATTACGACGACTTAGAATTACAGCCAAAACCTTTGGAGAAGGTGACTTTTCCAAGCGTATTCATATTTCTTCTACCTCTTATATAGTGGATATTGAAAATGAATTTAATCGTATGGCAGAAAAAATTGAAACCTTAGTACAAGACAACAAATTATTAAGCAACGCCGTATCACACGACCTACGCACACCTTTGGCTAGACTGCGTTTTGGTATCGAAGCCTTAAGTGAAACCGATAGACCCGAAACCAAAGAAAAGTATATCCGACACTTAAGCCAAGACATCAAAGAAATGGAAAACCTAGTCGGTGTCTTGCTTGATTACGCAAGGCTTGACCAGAAGATGATCAGAGTTACGCGTATACCATTGAGTATAAATGAACTCATAAAGGCCTCAGTACAAAATCTTACATCAAATGATCCCTCAGTGGTTTCAATTGATATTTCGGGGTTATCACACACTCAAATTATCATCAGTGGTGATGAAAAATATCTGTCCATGTTAATCAATAACTTACTATCTAACGCGCAACAATATTCAGTCAAACAAGTATTCATTACTACACAACAAACAAACAATAGTGTGGTTATGAGTGTCTCAGATGATGGACCAGGCATTGCGCTGGAAAAACGCGAACATATATTTAAACCTTTTACTCGAGGTGAGAATCATTCTGAAAAAAAAGGCTATGGGATGGGTCTGGCAATAGTAGCTAGGATAGCAGCGTGGCACGATGCGCAAATTTCGGTTGGTCAATCAGAGGAGTTAGATGGAGCCAAATTTACGCTGACATTTAATCGTTAGTTTTTACGACCCTGTCATACGTGTTACCTGTGATTATCACAATTTTACCTTAGCACTTTTAGGTACAACGTTAATAAGACCTCTATCGCCTTTATTACCGTTAATATCGCTAATACTGTTAACACCGTAAACTAAGAATAGTACTTCTATGAAATCAGTTCTCGTTTCTCTCGGTAGTTTGTTTCGATGGTTCTACACTTTTTTAACAAATTCCGACTTTAGTTTCATGGCACCAATGCCGTCGATTTTACAGTCGATATCATGATCACCATCAATCAAACGAATATTTTTCACTTTAGTACCCACTTTGACAACAGAAGAAGACCCTTTTACTTTAAGATCTTTGATCACCGTAACAGTGTCACCATCAGTAAGTACATTGCCGTTTGAGTCTTTGATAACTTTTTCGTCTGTTTCAGCTGACTCGGCTCCTCCGTTCTGGGGCCATTCATGTGCACATTCTGGGCACACATAAACATCTCTATCTTCATAGGTGTAAGTTGAGTCACACTTAGGGCACTGAGGTAAATCGCTCATGAAAAAATCCTTACTACAATCTTATAAAAAACAAGTAATGATAATTATCCGCGCTTTGCTGGACAATTGCCAGCTCCATACGATGGATTTGAATGAGGTTAGCTATGAAAGTAAAGGAATAAAGATGGGTTAGAATAGTCACATCACAATGGTTTTAGCTTCGGGTTTAGTACCTATAATTAAGCTTGTTGACGTATATAAGTGGCAGTACTGGGTGCGATACCAAGGTTACCTTTGTCCTCATTACCTAACAAAGAATTGATCACTGCTAACAAAGAAAAGTGATGGATCGCGTGACTAGAAACAAATACTAATTCGCGGGCTAAGGTCGATTTTGTTTGGGTATTTTGAGTGTCTTTAACAGAGGTTTCACAGACTATATCAAGGGGCATATCAGCGTCTAACTGATTGATCTCTTGTAACCATTGCTCAACCTTTTTCCACTCTAACAGAGCCGTTTTAGGACAACTCTCGATATTAGAGTAACGATTTCGTCTATTGTAGTTAACTAGACCTTGATTTAGTCCATCTTTTAAAGCCAAATAATGGTCCAATATATGGCGTATGTGTGTCCCCGCGCTACTAGAAAAATGTGGTTTGAGCACCGCTTGATAATTTTCGGCTGTGAGACTCAGCAAAAATTCTTTAGCCTGTTTAACCGTTTCTAATTGGCCTTCAAGTATTACGGTGTTATCGAGCATATGCGTCTCATTTTATTATTGATTTTATTACCCCCCATTAATGACCTTAGGCACTGTAATTAAATTTCATCGAAATTTAAATTTTCAGCATAATAATCATTAGCGCGCCACGTTGAGGTTTAAGTTAATGTCTAAGTAATCTTACTACACTAACATTACAGCCATAT
>CAZMDX010000564.1:0-7886 GCA_964564805.1 uncultured Pseudoalteromonas sp.
AAGCTGCGACTGTTGTCGGGTAAACCAAAGTAGTTTCTAAACCCTATGACAATTACATGGACACCCAACGTAAAAAGGTAAAATAATCGGCTTTGCCGATATCCGCTTTGGTGGATCCGCCACTGCTCTCCCGCCTGTAAAGTTTCAGCACAAAAATGCTTATTTTAGGGGCAAATGACAGGACGTCATTTGAGCGAAAGTTGGATGGACACATTTGTAGCGACCCTAAAATAAGCCTTTTTGTGCGGTTAAGAACTTTAGTAGCGAACGGCACTTTTTGTTTACTTTTTGCTGCTGTTGGTAAAAAGTAAATCGAGCAGCATGGATGCGGTTTGAAAAAGGCACGCGGACGCCGCGCGGGATGCAGTGTACAAAGCTCATAATGTAACTACTGGGCTGACCGCTTGATTTTGCGGTTAAATATAGAACCAATCATTATAATAAAAACCATTTAAAACAATAGATTATAAAATTTTAGGTTGGTTCTTATATTGGGTGCTGGTAAATAAAAATAAATATAGGAATTGAACTTGGAACGTCCTACTAAAGAGCAGATAAGAAGGTTGCCTTTGTATGCTGGCCTTAGCATTAACGATATTGATATTGTTGAAACTGAATTAGATGCAGAAAAAGCACTTAAAGAGTTGGAAACTGAGGTTTGTTTGGGGTTTGATACTGAAAGTAAACCTATTTTTCGTAAGGGGCAAACCAGTCCAGGTCCCACCTTGATCCAACTTTCAACAGAAACTAAGGCCTTTCTATTCCCTACAAGGTTTACTTTTGCTATGTTTTCAGCCAAGGCTATATTGTGTAATCAAAATATACAAAAGGTTGGATTTGGGATTAAAGGTGATAACAAGGAACTGCGAAATAAACTCAACATTAATATTGAAAACACTTATGATTTATCTGTTGAGCTAAAGAATTTAGTAGGTGATGAGAGTCAGATTGGAGCGAGGGCAGCGGTGGCGATGGTGCTTAAATCTCGACTAGGAAAGGGGGCTCAAAAGTCAAATTGGGGACAATACCCTCTTCATAAACATCAGATCTTGTATGCTGCTAATGATGCCCATTCTGCTATTTGTGTTAAAAACAGACTAGATAAAACCACATTGCTTAAAACATAACTTCGCCCAGTTAAACAACTTTACGATAATACTGTTAGCCGGCCAAGCCGATGTTTTGATTTAACATCGACTCAAGATTCACTGCTAATTTTGTCAGTTCAGTAGGACAATTAACAAGCAGCACAAGCGCTAAATGTAAGTCGAGTTTGTTAATGCAACCTTGTGCAATACACCAACAACTGTAGGGCATAGTACTCGTATAATCTGCTCTTGATTAGCGGCTCAACCCAGCCCTATTTAATAAATTTGAATCAATCAATTAGTGGCGTTAAACACTTTTAATCCAACCCCATAAACCAAGTGAAAATCCCTTTAACAGATCAATTCCCAGTGCTGATTTAAGCACATAAACAATCACCAAACCCAGTGCAACGCTGAAGACCAAAAATAATATGGTGAGTAACAGCATAGTTATCAGCGTAATAGACTCCTCTTGTCTAGATAGGTTTCGAATGTTGCGGCCCATCAGCAATACAAAGTAGATACGGGACGGGTAAAAAAGTACCGGAAAAGTACCGCGTATATCGATTTTGTGCTTACGGTACTGGCCACTGCCTATGGCGACCTTGATATGACTGAGTTGAGTGTCAGTTAAAACCGATGCCGTCTCTTTGGGCAATCGGCTTAGAAAACTCATAATGTCGGGATCTTTACGAATAGAATATGTTGGCTTCACTTAACGTTCCTTATTAATTACTTTGAGTAGGATGAGTTTGCCTTATTCGTATAACAGTATTTTCTAACATACGGTAAATGCTATGTGGCAGTATCGACATTAATGCACAAGCGTATGTTGCGATCGTTCTCATAGGCTCTTCTATGACTATTTTGGGTTGTGTGAGTAAAGCTCGATTAACCAGTTTAATTGCTTGCCAAGAACTGCCTGTGCGGATGGCTCTGCGTGCTAAATATCGTAATTGATAGGCTCTGGCCAAGGGCAAATAACGTTTAAAAAAAATGGGATGGTCTTTCTGATTTTTATCCATAGCAAAACACCAACTAGTATACTGTTTATCTAAATTAGCAGATAAACCAGCATCGTTAACACGGTAATAAGTAAGAGGTGTTTTGATCCCTTCGAATTTCCAATTTCCAAGAAGCGCAATACGTAACCACAACTCGATATCCTCTGATTGACGTAACTCCTCATCAAAAATGCACCTTCGTCCGGTTTTATTGCTGGTAAAAGTAACTTCTTTTAATAATCGCCTTCTAATCACTGGTGCTGAGCCATTACCAACTGGGTTTCGGCAAAATACGTCTTTGGCACTAATATTTTTTAGTTTTGGGTATTGCCCTATGCCCATATATTTGCCTTCTTCGTTAACAAACAATGAAGGGCAGTAACTCACCCCCACGTGTGGGTAAGTGTTAAGATGATTGATATGTCGGGCTAGTTTTTCCTTGGCCCAAAAGTCATCGGCGTCAAGCAGAGCAACATACATGCCTCTTGAAGCTAAAATGCCCGTATTTCTTGCTCCGGATAAACCACGATTAGACTGTTTAATCAGTTTTATTCTAGCATCAGAAAACTGAGCTAATTTATGAAGGGTGTCATCAGTGCAACCGTCATCGACGCATATTACCTCAAAGTTTTTAAATGTCTGTCCTAATACTGAGTGTATACATTGGTCAATGTACTTGCCGACGTTATACATGGGAATAATAACAGTCACTAAGGGGAAGGATGGTTTGTTCATGAGTTACTCCTACTAAATAAAAGGGATGTAAATATGTGTTCGAATTTGTGCCAAGGGATCAATGTCATCAGCCACACAGCGCTACAAGTTAAAATGGTTAAAGCAAAATTTGTTGGGGTAGCCGCTTGAACGGCTAATAATCCAGCTACACTGATTATTAAGCAGAATAGTCGAACGTATAATTCTTTCTGATACTGGGCTTTTGCACGTAAAATATTACACCGAGTGTCAATTAATAATGCTGGTAACGCTGATAAACATAACACCATTACAATAATGTGATTTTGTTGCCAAACTTGGTTAAATAATAGAGGCACATAGATAGGTACCAGTAATGCTTGGATTAAAAATAATGTACCCACTGCACAGGTAATTAAGTAAACCATTGGAATATGTTTATTGAGTTGGTCGCATCTGTGTTTGTGACACAAATAAGGATAAAGTGCGGTATTAAATGCGTTATTGATTGACAGACTAAGGCCAACCCCTGCACTTTTGGCAAAGCTGTATAAACCAAATAATTCTGGGCTTAACAAACTTGCACCGATTAACGTGTCTGATTGCATCCGCAAAGCTCTGATTAACTCTGTAGAGAACAATTTTCCTGATGTTTTGGTGAGTTTTAGGAACGTTTTCCATTGAAAGCCGACACCAAAATGTTGTACGGGTGCAAAGTAAAATAAGCTTATCCACAAAATGGCAAATACCCATTTACCATAAACAACCGACATGATGCCGCAATCCAATAAGGCAAATATCGCAATGCTAATATTTTCGGCAACGATACACAGGGCGTTACGCATGCTGTAGTAACGCATGTTACCTTGACGCTGAATAAGGAATACTCTGATACTCACCAATGGGTAAAAAAGATAAACAACCGCCATTAAACTGAGCAAAGGGATAAGTGAGGGGGTTTCGTAAAAATCAGCTATAGGCGAAGCCAGACCCGCTTGTGCACCAGCAAGTAATATACAAACTAGCCACTGTAATAACGCTCCATTTTTAGCGTATGCAGACAACTGCTTTTCTGTACATTGAATAATCTGTGCACCTGCACCAGAGCGAAGAATTAGCTTAAATATTTCATGACAAGCTAATGCAAGCATCACAGTGCCGTACTCGACAACGCCTAAATTTGCCGCTAACGCCAATATCACCAACACTCTTGAGATTTTAGCTACTATTTCAGTAGCCATAAGCCAACTGGTATTACTAAGCAGTTGTTTACTTTCATCTTGCAGAGTCGTTAGCATCGTTTTTGTTGCCTAATCAAAAAATACTAATCTGAGTGTTTCAAGATGTAGGCCAATAATTAATATTTATAACATTTTGAAATATATGATTATTATTTCATGTAGGTATGAAAGTATGGATGAGATTTGCATGTTGCGACAGGCTTTTTCGCAACATGCAAAAATAAAAGGTTAAATTATCAATCTTGCCATTGCTGAACTTTGCGATACAAGGTTGATGGACTGACTTCTAGTAAACTGGCGGCTTTGACAACATTGTCGTCACAAACGCAAATAGCATGTTCAATTGCTGATCTTTCTACTTCTGCCAAGCTGCGTATCGTGCTGGTATCGTTCACTGCGTTATCTTGCGAATAATTGATAGTCTTGCCAGAAGGTTGATAATTTAACTCAAGTGCAGAGGGTGTTCTTCTTTTATTTAATAACTCAGTCATTTGATCTTGGCTTAACTGTAATTGCCTAGCCAAAATTTGCTCGGTTAACAATGGCCCTTCAGACATCACCACTGCACTATGTATGGTATTCTCTAGTTGCCTCACATTACCCGGCCATGAGTAATTATTGACAAGGGTGCCTGCATCAGACGATAAACCAACAAATACTTTTTGTTCAATATCGCTAAAACGATTCAGAAAATACTGGGCTATTTGGCAGGCATCGTTTTCCCTATCCTTCAAGGGTGGTAAATTAATAGAGATAACATTCAATCGATAATAAAGGTCTTCTCTGAGGTGGCCATCTTCTATAGCTTTAAAAGGCTCCCGGTTAGTAGCGCTAACAAAACGAATATCGACTTTTTCTTGTTTATTACTTCCCACTTTTTGAAAGGTACCGGTTTGAATAAAACGTAATATTTTTGCTTGTAAGCCTATGTCCATTTCGCCTAATTCATCCAAAAACAATGTCCCACCATCTGCCATGGTTGCTGCACCGTCACGGTTGGATACTGCACCTGAAAATGACCCTTTAACATGGCCAAATATTTCTGACTCCATTAACTCACTTGGAATAGCGGCACAATTTAAGCAGACAAATTGTTTGTCTTTACGGGGACTAAGTTTATGCAGGGCATCGGCGACAAGTTCTTTACCTGTTCCGCTAGAGCCAGTAATAAACACAGAAGCATGGCTAGAGGCGCAGTTTTCAATAGCATCATAGACAAATTGCATTGCCGTTGACTGACCGATGAATTTCATGAAATTTCGTTTACGTTTGGTTTGTACTTGGTCCAAGGTATGTCGTAATAGGCTGCGTTCGGCTAATACCTCACTATAATTTAGAGCCTGCTGGATATTAAGTTTGAGTTCCTCATTGTCCCATGGCTTTTTCATATAACTCCATATTCTTCCAGAGTTAATAGCAGAAATTACATCGTTCAATTCAGTATAAGCGGTGAGCATAATGCGGACTGTTTCCGGCCATTGCTCGGCCACTTTTTGCAAAAATTCCATGCCGTTCATACCAGGCATGTTTTTGTCAGATATAACAATATCTACATACTGTTGCTCCAGAACTTGTAAGCCCTTTTCAGCAGATGTAGCCGTATAAACTGTGATACCCGTACTTCGGAGCAACCGAGTTAAGGCAGTTAAAATTTCAGGCTCATCATCAACAAACAAAATGCAGGCATAGATTTCATTTGGCATAGTTAATATTTATCCTCAAAAACAACATACTACTTTTATGCAGCATGGCAGATTTTTTCGCCATTTTCACTTATCAATACGACTTAGTCTAATAAAGGCTATGAATAGACGTCTTATTGAAAGATAAGGTGCATAGTTTTTATTTAGTATTTTGCGTTGTGCAAGGGTAAGTCTATTAATACAAGTAAAGCTGCCTGACCTCCCCATTCTTTTGGTGCTTGATGAAAACCCATTACAGCGGGATGTTGTATAAGCCAATTAGGTATCGATTTTTTGAGCACATAAGTACCTTTGCCATGCATAATTGACACACAATAAATATGCTTTTTTTGTGCGACATGAATAAGGGCCGCAATTTCGTATTTAGCCTCTTCTTTTTTAATTCCGTGTAAGTCGAGAATAAGGTCTGGTGGATAATCACCTCTGCGAAGACGTTTGACTTCATGGCTGTCTGTTTCTGGTTTCACATACTTGAGCGGTTGGTTGATATCAAAATGGCCTTCAAAACCATCTGAAAACTCAAATGCAGCGACAGCTTGTTTAATTTCTGCTAAATCTTTGTTATTTTTTTGCCTAAGTCCCGAATTCTGCTTGATGGAAAAGCGCTGAGGCGGTATTTTGTCCTGCTTAATTGGCGCTATATCTTTGAACTCATCTTTAAATAGATCAGATCCGTTATTTTTTGTTTGGGTTTTTTGGTGAGATGGCGTGTTTTTCATTCATTACAAGTACATATCTGCTATTGATTGAGCATAGCAAAATTTGCTAGCAGAGAACATGTATTCAAGGTCCGCGGACCTAGATTTATTAAGCGATAAAATGACCACAGATACTTTTTCCGAAATTGATGCCGCACAAACAGCAGAAGACTTACACACGATCTTAGATATGGTGAGGTGGTCGGTGAGTCGTTTTAATCAGGCTGAGTTGTTTTATGGTCATGGCACAGACAATCCTTGGGACGAGGCCGTTAGTCTAGTTTTGCAGTTATTACATCTGAATCAAGATTTGACGATACAAACCGGTGACCAGTTATTTTATAGTCGTTTAACAAAAAAAGAAAAGTTAAATATTATCGAGATAGTCAAACGCCGTGTTGAAGAGCGTATTCCGGTGCCTTATCTAACTAATCAGGCCTGGTTCTGCGACTTACCCTTTTTTGTAGATGAGCGTGTTCTTATACCTCGTTCACCTATTGCAGAGCTCATTCAAAACCACTTTGAAGAGTGGATTGGCGAAAATGAACCTTCGCATATATTAGATCTATGCACAGGTGGAGGTTGCATTGCAATTGCTTTGGCTTACGCATTTGAAGAGGCGCAGGTGGACGCTGTGGATATCAGTCAAGACGCCCTTGATGTAGCAGAACTCAATATTACTGAGCACGAATTGAACCACAGAGTTTATCCTATCAATTCTGATTTGATGGAGGCCTTGCAAGGTCAACAGTATGATCTGATTGTGAGTAATCCGCCTTATGTGGATGCGGAGGATATGGGGGATTTGCCAGAAGAGTTTCACCACGAGCCAGAATTGGCGTTAGCGGCAGGTGTAGATGGATTAGATTTAATTGACCATATATTACGTCAAGCTCCAAGTCATTTAACAGATAATGGGTGGTTGTTTGTTGAGGTAGGCAACAGTGAAGTGCATATGTACTCACGTTATCCAGAATTACCGATCCAATGGGTAGAGTTTGAAAATGGCGGTCATGGCGTATTTGCTATATGCAAGAACGATTTAGTTGAATACTGGCGCTCAGTTGACCATTAAACTAAAGATTATAAGTTTGTATTAAATAAATCTTTGTCCTCGATACAAGATACATAGCAAAACAATAGGATTTTAAAATTATGGCAGGTAATACCTTCGGTAAATTATTCACCGTCACCACCTTTGGCGAAAGCCATGGTATCGCTATAGGTGGCATTATCGACGGCTGCCCTCCTGGATTAGATTTGTCTGAGGAAGATTTGCAAGGTGACTTAGACAGACGTAAGCCTGGGACGTCCCGTTATACCACAGCCAGACGTGAAGAAGATGAAGTGAAAATTTTGTCTGGTGTGTTTGAAGGTAAAACTACAGGTACCAGTATCGGACTGTTGATCAACAACAATGATCAGCGTAGTAATGACTATTCAAAAATCAAAGATACGT
>CAZMDX010000565.1:0-3199 GCA_964564805.1 uncultured Pseudoalteromonas sp.
ATTTAATTTTGTTCTGACCCCAATAGTTTCTTGAGTGTGTGTGTGCAATGACAAATTTCAATTTAATAAGAAGGTCATTTTTAAAGACGCCACGTTTATATATGGCTCACATGTAAAACTGCGAGATGCTGGTGGTTTTAAAGACGTCGTCACGTTTTTATCAAAAGTTGTATATGGCCATAAAAGTATTTTAAGTGTGGCGGCGGCCGTTAAAGATACCTACCTTTGGGATGTGATGAATGATTATTTTTTAACAGAGCAATTAGAAGTGCTGGATAGGGATGTAATAGAATTTGACGGTGCAAAGGTAACCTTTTTCAATAATGGCAATGCTCATCTTTCACTGAGCCCGGTGCTGGTTTCATTTTTAAATCAACAACTCAGTAAAAGTAACGCATTAAAATACGCAGCATAACGAGTTTCTATTATGAGTAAGAAAAAGGTAAGAACAACAATTGGTGTCAGTCATTTGGCTAGGTTTACAGCGGATGAAGAGGGATTTGAAGTTTTTATTTTAGGTAAGCCTAATGCACAAGCTTTAAAAAAGGGAAATGATTTTCACGATAAAGGTGTTTACCGGGTAGTCAGAAATCAGCTAATAGCACTAGCATTAATAGGAGGCGCGGGTGTTGTACTTTTTACTCTTTTTAATAGCAATATTCTTTAGTTTTTTGTTAATTAGAAACGCTGGCTCTAAGAAATTATTTAACGTTCCCTGGTACTATCGAGTCGTTAGCTTAGATATCGGCAAAGTGACCGGTAGGACATACCGATACAAAAATATTGTTGGCATACCTGACGCCGTCTTTAAACATATTTTGCTACCAATATATATAGTGGGAGAACTAAAGGGCAGGAGACTCGGTTATTCTGGAGTACATGGTTTTGAACAAAATCAAGTCATGATATATATAGGTATTATTAAAAAACTTCATCTTGGTTATGTATCTGGCAGGTTAGCTTATACAGATAAAGTAGTACCGGTCAAATATAGCAAGTCTGCATTCAAGCACATGTTGAGCAGGAGAAGTGCTGCCATAGCGGTGATGGTTCGTCATAATAAGTAACCTTGAATTTTATCCGTATATTTTGGACAAGTCGCGTTTAGGTACTTAAAGAAAAAACATAAAAGTACACAGTAAGTTAATATAATAGTTAACTCCGTGTAGATCAATGAGGAATCAAGGTATACAATAGGTTAATAAATTAATTAACCTGCGGTGAACCATGTGAGAACAACAGAAGTAGAAATGCAGCTCCAAGAGCTAAACTCATACACAAAACACGCCCTTGTTACGATTGCCCAATTCCAGATGCTGTTCCCCAATCATTCTGACGACACTATCAAGGTAAGACTCCACCAGCTTACAAAAACAGGATTCTTGGAAAAGGTATGCCGAGGTGTCTGGTTGTTCCCTAAAAGCCTGTATTACAAAACTACAGATTTACGTTACTTGCCCCATATTCTCAGGAAAAGAGATATTAACTACATTAGCTTAGAAACGGTACTTAGTCAGTACAGTATTATCAGTCAGCAAATGTTTAATTATTTGACTGTCATGACGACAGGCAGGTCTGGTAAGTTTGTGACATCGATGGGAACGCTTGAGCTAACGCATACTAAACGAAGTCCCTTATTGTTATTGAAGGAAACAATGGAAGTGACCGGGGTACCGATTAGAGAGGCATTTATTAGTCGAGCTTGGCAAGATTTAATCAGCGTTGGCCGAAATCAGGGATTGGTAGACACTGATGAATTAAGTGAAGCGATGGCGCAACAAATTAAACAATTATCTATTGAGAGCATAGTATGAATCACATTAAACAACTGGCAGAACAAATCTGCCAATCCGATCCACAATTAGTGTCGTTAAAATCTACAGTAGAAAAAGAACTATTACATTATGAAGTGTTGGCAACGATGGCAAATAATGGATTTCTAAAAAAACTTACATTTCAAGGGGGCACCTGTTTGAGGATGATGTACGGCTCAAATAGATTATCCGAAGATTTAGATTTTGCTGGTGGGCACAATTTTGATTTTCAAGAATTGGAAAAATTACAACACTGTTTGCATACAGAGCTCAGTAAAAAACATAATCTAAAAATTAACGTGGCGCAGCCAGACTTTGAAAAGCTGAATACAAAAGAAAATATTAAAGTAGGTCGATGGAAAGTATCTATTGAAACTGAGCCAGAGAACAAAAGTGCACCATGGCAGAAAGTAAAGCTGGAGGTGGCCACTGTCCCTGCTTATTCGTCTTCTATTCGTCCAATGATGAAATCATACAAACAAATTCCGGATGGGTACCAGAGTATTTTGCTCATGTGTGAGTCTCTTGAGGAAATTGCTTCCGATAAGTTTGTCGCATTAGCGTTAAGACGAACTATTAAGGCTAGAGATGTGTGGGACTTGACGTGGTTACATCAACAAAAAGTGAAAGCTAATCCGCAGTGGGTGATGGATAAGTTTGATGATTACCAAGCGGAGCATGGAATCGAAGCATTAGAGGCAAGACTTAATGCATTGCCTGAATATCTTGATTCTGGTGAGTTTGAAAACGAAATGGGGCGATTTTTACTTGCTTCAGTTGCAAAAATGAGTATTGGACAAGAAGGTTTTGTGAGCTATGTGAAGGAAACGGTCAATAGGCAAGGGCGCATTATGTTGGATGACTTAGATAATCTAACGACGCCAAAATTCATCATGTAGTGGTCCGTCATTAATCACGAAAGACATTGAAAAAATAACTCATACCGACTAGTTAGTTATTGTGTTAATAATACTGACTCAATAGGAGCCTGCAACGGATTCTGTGTAACTGGCACTATTTAATATGCTTTTCGAGGCGGTCTCCGTACTCGATAATAAAACGAACCATCGCTTGCCGCCAGTTATGAATTGGCATCGTCCATTTTTTAGATGCTTCAGTGATGGCTAAGTACACCATTTTCTTAGCGGAATCGTCACTGGGGAATATCTTTCGTTTCTTAAGTGCCTTACGGATGACGCTGTTGAGAGACTCAGTGGCGTTGGTTGTATAAATTGCTTTGCGGTTGTTGCAAGATAATGAAAAATGGTGTTTAAGTTCTCCCAATTTGCACGCCATGACTTACTGATTTGTGGATACTGTTCATCCCAAGTGTGACTGAAACGCTCTAGTTCAAGCAACGCTTCTTCTGTACTAGAACGATAAAT
>CAZMDX010000566.1:0-8508 GCA_964564805.1 uncultured Pseudoalteromonas sp.
CCGCGAGCTTGATAATTGGTGTCGCCGCTTCGCAGGCAGCAGGTGATAACCTGTTTACAGTCGGTATGGCTGGTTTAGTAGCGGGTGCAATGTCGATGGCCGCGGGTGAATATGTTTCAGTAAGCTCTCAAACTGATATTGAAAAAGCAGAACTGACTCTAGAAAAAAGCCATATTCAAAAAAACTGGACATTAGAAGTAGAAGAGTTGGCTAGCATTTACCAAGAAAGAGGGGTCGAGTCACAATTAGCTAAACAAGTGGCCGAACAATTAATGGAAAAAGATGCCATAGGTAGCCACGCTAGAGATGAGCTGGGCATAACCGATTTATCTCAGGGCAACCCTCTTCAAGCTGCGATATATTCTGCGCTGTCTTTTTCAATCGGCGCCTCATTACCACTATTAATGATATTGCTGGTTAGTAAGACCACCTTAATACCAGCAGTCATCTGCATTTCACTATTGTCCCTTGTTGTATTAGGTAGCATATCAGCGCACGTAGGCGGTGCCTCCAAAACTAAAGGCGCCTTACGAGTTCTATTCTGGGGATGTTTAGCTATGGCAGTATCAATGGGAGTGGGTAGTCTATTTAACGTTAGCCTGTAGCTATTTGTATTCGTCATGTTCAGATTATGTGCATACGTATTGGTCGTGATTATTCGAAGCTATGCCCGTTACTCGATACCATAAGTAACGGGTCAGTTAACTTCTGGTTAATTAGCTAGTTACGCACTTCGCCGTCGCCCATCACAATAAATTTTTCTGTCGTAAGGGATTCTGCGCCCATTGGCCCATAAGCGTGTAATTTACTGGTAGATATACCAATTTCAGCTCCAAGACCTAACTGCCCCCCATCAGAGAAGCGTGATGAAGCATTGGCCATTACCACAGCTGAATTAACTCGACGAATAAAGGCTTGGGTTTTAGAGTAATCTTGGCTCACAATAACCTCAGTATGACCTGAACTATATTCTTCGATATGCTCAATAGCTTTATCAAAATCACCGACTACTTTGACGGCAATTTCCATGGCTAGGTATTCTGCGTGCCAATCCTCTTGCGTCGCAATATGTGCTCCGTTGAAGTATTCGATGCTGTTATCACAAGCATGAATGACAGTATTGTACTCAGCTAATAACGCTGCCGCTTTGGGCAAAAATGTTGCAGCAACAGCTTGGTGAACTAATAAGGTTTCTAACGAATTACATACACCGGTGCGCTGGGTCTTACCGTTTTTAAGTATATTTAGAGCTTTTACCTCGTCAGCAGCACTGTCTACATATAAATGACACACACCTTTATAATGTTGAATAACAGGGATACGGCTATTTTCACATACAAAGCGGATCAGGCCTTCACCGCCTCTAGGAATAATTAAATCAATGGACTTGTCTAGTGTCATTAGTTCGTTCATCACAGCACGATCTGTATCTGGCACTACCACTACCGCTGCGGGGTCTAAATGCTGCTTAGCTAAAGCAATTTCAATACACACAGCCAAAGCTAAATTTGAATGTATGGCTTCTTTACCACCGCGCAAAATCACAGCGTTACCCGCTTTTAAGCACAAAGCGGCTGCATCAATGGTCACATTAGGTCGTGATTCGTAAATCATCGCAATCACACCCAATGGAATACGCATTTTACCCACCTGAATACCACTTGGCATACGTTGAATATTAGCAACATTACCGACTGGATCAACTTGACCTGCTATCTCAATTACCGCATCAGCGATGCCTTGAATACGTTCAGGATCAAGCGCCAATCGGTCTAACATGGCAGCGTCTAGGTTGTTTTCTTTCGCTGAGTCTAAATCTTTAATATTGGCAGCCAATATATTGTCAGTGTTTTCTAAAAGTGCTTGGGCGATATCAGTTAATAACTGATTTTTTTGCTGCGCTGTTAAGTTAGCCACTTGACGGGCTGCCTTTTTAGCTTGTAATGCCGCTTCGGCAATGGAGAAACTCATTCTATTAATCCTTTTATAAACATTAAATCTAGGTGCTAGATACTTAAAGTAGTACTAAATCGTCACGATGTATTGCTGTTTCGCCCAAAGAGTAGCCCAAAGTAGCTTCAATTTTTTGGCTGTTTAACCCTTTTATCGCGGTTAAATCAGATGCGTTATACAAAACAATGCCTTTGGCTATAGGGTTATCCTGATAGGTCACATCAACTGCTTCGCCAGACAAAAACTGGCCATAAACCTTAATAATGCCAGAAGGTAACAACGATGCGCCTTTTTCTAACAATGCTTGTTGAGCACCATAGTCAATATCTATCTTACCTCTGACTTTTAAGGTATGCCTTAACCAATTATCACGGGCACTGTCTAAACTCTTATTTGGCTTAAATAATGTGCCAGGTGAACGTCCGTTAGCCAGCTCTTCAAACACGGTTTTATCTCGACCATTAACAATTAAAGTTTGAATGCCCGAATCTACACATTTTTGTGCTGCTTGAATTTTAGTGTGCATACCACCGGTGCCGATATCACTGCCAGCACCACCCGCTAACCGATAAATGCTGTCATCAATAACGGTCACTTCAGGTATTAGCTGAGCTGTTGCATTGCTTCTTGGATCAGCATCATATAAACCGTCAATATCAGAACAAATAATCAGTGTATCGGCCTCTGCTACCAATGCTGTATAAGCGGCTAAGTTATCGTTGTCACCCACTTTTAGCTCATTAATTGCCACGGTATCGTTTTCGTTCACTATGGGTAATGCATGATTCTTTAGTAGTTCTCGTAAGGTATTTTTGATATTGACGTAACGGGTGCGATTATGTAGATCGTCGGCAGTCAGCAATATTTGCGCACAATCAAAATCGAACAAACTGGCCCAATTCGCCATCATTTGAGTTTGGCCTATCGCAGCCATGGCTTGCTTCTCAACAATAGAAGGGCTGTGCTTAAAAGTGATTTTACCTTTACCTGCGGCAACACTGCCTGAAGAAACCAAAATCACTTCTTTGCCTTGTTTGCGACTATTGCTAATAAATTTGGCAATATGTAAAAGAAACTCCTGACTACATTGATTATTATTAGGTGCAATTAAGCTACTACCTACTTTAATCACTGCCCGTTTCCAGTTAACCTCAAACATATCTTACCTCGCTGCGTTATAGGCGTAGAGTACGATAAAATAAAGGATTAACAAGTGAATGTAGTTATAAGCTATGATATAAAAATCAACTAGTTAGAAATTTATTCATGCAAAAACAACCGTTATGAATGAAAAGTGCAATCAAAACGTTCTTAATAAAGGTTAGTCAGATCAAGAACTGTTTGTAAAATTATCATAAAGTAGGCACAGCGGATAAAAATAGCAAAATACCGTCAATCACTATTTTTCTAATATCAGGGAATACAATGTTTAAACCATTCATTACGATAGCATTGCTTTCGTTTGCAGCTATTAGCTCTGCAAATTCAGCAATTAGCCAAACAAAAGGTGATTTTGAAGATAAGTTTCGTCAATTAGACGAATCATTGCCTACCCCCAATGTTTACCGCAATGCAGCTGGAGAACCTGGCCATGAATATTGGCAACAGCAAGTAGATTACAAAATCAAAGCAACATTAGATGAAAAAAAACGTCGAATTGAAGCTAGTCAAGACATCACTTACCATAATAATTCACCCGATACGCTCAAGTATCTTTGGGTACAATTGGATCAAAACAAATTCCGTAATGACTCGATGTCTGCCATGACAACCACCTTTGGTGGTATCGGCAATCGAGGGCCAGCATCGTCAACGGCATCGAGTAGTAAACCAGCGCAGCTTAGTCTAGGCGCATTGCGTCGGCAGCAATTTACTGATGACAATGTTTTAGGTTATAACATTGGATCGGTTAAAGACAACAAAGGTAAAAACCTTAAGCACACTATAGTAGGTACCAATATGCGTATCGACTTGCCTGTTCCCCTAAAGTCAGGTGATAAAGTTGAATTTTCTATCGACTTTGCTTTTAATATCGTAGAAGAGGATGCGGTTTCAGCGCGCTCAGGATACGAACATTTTCCTGATGACAAGCGTGAGGGCGGTAATGATATATTCTTAATAGCTCAATGGTTTCCTCGTTTACACGCTTATACCGATTATGAAGCTTGGACCAACAAAGAGTTTATTGGCCGTGGTGAGTTTACCCTAGAGTTTGGTAACTACGACGTTGAGTTAACGGTTCCAGCTGATCATATTGTTAGCTCTACTGGTGCATTACAAAACCCTAAAAATGTATTAACATCAACGCAACGCAAGCGCTTAAAAAAAGCACAAAAAGCTGAGCGTATTGTGTTTGTGGTAACAGAAGAAGAAGCGTTAGAAAACGAAAAATCCGTTACTGATAAGTCTAAGACATGGAAGTTTAGTGCTAAAAACGTTCGTGATTTTGCTTGGGCTTCGTCACGTAAATTTATGTGGGATGCGCGAGGTCATCAACAAGGTGGTAACGACCAACCTCTTGTTATGGCAATGTCTTTTTATCCCAAAGAAGGTGGCGACTTATGGAAGAAATATTCTACCGAAGCCGTGATCCAGACATTAGAAGTATATAGCCGCTTTTCTTTTGACTATCCTTATCCAGTGGCACAATCAGTAAACGGACCAGTGGGTGGAATGGAATATCCGATGATCACTTTTAATGGTCCTCGAACAGAATTACAAGACGATGGCAGCCGAACCTATTCTCAAGCAGAAAAGCGTTTCTTAATCGGGGTAGTTATTCATGAGGTAGGCCACATTTACTTTCCTATGATCGTCAACTCAGATGAACGTCAATGGACGTGGATGGATGAAGGCCTAAATAGCTTCTTAGACGGTGTAGCAGGTCGTGAGTGGGATCCGACTATTCCTTGGGGCGTAGAACCTCGCGACATAGTCAGCTATATGAAATCTTCTAATCAAGTACCTATTATGACTCAGTCAGATAGCGTTTTACGTTTAGGCCCCAACGCTTACACTAAACCTGCTGCGGCATTAAATATATTACGTGAAACTATCTTAGGCCGTGAATTATTTGATTTTGCTTTCAAAGAATACGCGCAGCGCTGGAAATACAAACGCCCTACACCCTCGGACTTTTTCCGCACCATGGAAGAAGCATCTGGTGTGGACCTTGACTGGTTCTGGAGAGGCTGGTTTTACAGCACTGATCATGTAGATATTTCTTTGGATAAAATTTCAAAGTTACGTTTGGATACTAAAGATCCTGATATCGACTTCAATCGCCTGCGTCAAGAAGAATTAGACAAACCTATATCTTTGACCGACGAACGAAACAAAGCTGAAGGCCAAGAACTTTGGGTGGAACGTTTTCCAGATGTCACAGATTTTTATGACAAAAATGATCGTTTCACTGTTACCAACAAAGAACGTAACAAATATAAAAAGTTCTTGAAAAAATTAAAACCTTGGGAAAAAGCAGCTTTTGAACGTGCAGTAAAAGAAGATCAAAACTACTACGTGTTGGAATTTTCTAATAAAGGGGGTTTAGTTATGCCAATCATATTAGAACTGACTTTTGCTGATGGCAGTATTGAAAACCAATATATTCCAGCTGAAATTTGGCGCCGTACACCTAAAGCAGTGAATAAGTTAATTATTACCGAAAAAGATCAACAACTGGTGAGTGTTACAATCGACCCACGCTGGGAAACAGCCGATGTTGACATACACAATAACCACTATCCACGTCAAATTATCCCGTCACGTATTGAAGCTTACAAGAAGAAAAAGAGTACCAAAAAAGTATCTCGCGATATCATGCAAGATATTAAAACTGAGCTGAAAAAAGACAGTGATATTGATGTCAAAGAAGATAACTAGACAACAATGAATAAAATCATTCATTGGGTAATAGGAACGCTGCTGTTTGCAGCGTTTTCACTCTCAGCCCACCAGCAAAAATCAGCGATTAGCACCGTTTTATTTAATCCTCGAACCAAAAACATTGAAATCATGCATCGCTTTAGGGTGCACGATGCCGAACATGCTGTAAAACAGATATTTGGTAAAAGTGCGGACATTATCGACTCAAAAAAAACCCAAGCACAATTTGGCAATTACGTTAATCAACGCTTCAGTTTGTTTGATAGTAACGAACAACCCATGCCGTTAAAAATGGTAGGGGTTGAATTAGATGGTAAATTTTTCTGGGTATATCAAGAAACAGCACTTTCTTCACTGTCCAACCAATTAGATAATATGACAATCCGTCATGACGCATTACGCGACATTTGGCCAGAACAGGTCAATACTATTAACATTGAAGGTAAAGGAAAATTACAAACATTGACCTTTACCGATTCGGTCGAGTTGCTAACCCTAACCTTTAAACAATAAACAAAAACAATGCAATAAGGCTGCTTTGCATCGACATGTACGATTGAGATTGGCCTAGAATCACCTCAGCTAAGACATTACCTAACAGAGGTGGTATACCGACAATATACGACACCGTCACTGAGGACTCTGTTTTGGTACTATTGCAGTGGTAGCTATTAGTGGCGACTATGGACACTTATCACGTATACCTAATTACCCATAATATTGGAAGAGTTCTATAATTTTAAACTCACGTCTAACGTTATAATTTAATAAGGTTGACCCATAGAAAAAGGCAGTGTGCATGCCTGTTGCCTAGAATCAGGATTACCAATCATTTCATCATAGGGTGATTCATGTAACATTTGTGCGGCTAACACCTTACAGCCATCAAACGCATCTCGAATGAATTGCGAACTATGAAAACGTTTAGGGCTATCACCTTCATATACCATGCCTGTTACGTCGCCCACAGTAAGCTTAACCAGGTATACATTCATCTCGAATGAACAGACAGTTAACATATCCACGGTGATAGACTTCGACTCAATATCCTTAATCCAAAATTTAGTTTGTTGCATATACCTTGCTCTAGGTAAATAAGTGAGTAACCATCCTACGTTATTATCAGTCAATTGGTTCAGCTAAAGCCTTAGGTATGTGACCTTCTACACAGACTTTACTGGAATAAGCATGACTAGAATAAGCTTTTTTAAAATAGTGTTCCTTAAAAAATAAGACACTGCTCAGGTAAGTCAATAGGACTTATTGTACCTGCTCGTCTACTACCTACCACGTGAGTATATATTTCTGTCGTTCTAAGATCAGCATGTCCCAATAGTTCCTGTACTGTCCGGATGTCCGCCCCCGATTGTAATAGTCGCGTTGCAAAAGAATGGCGAAATGTATGCGCAGTCACCCGTTTGATGACACCTGATTGAGTAACCGCTTGCCTCAAAGACTTGGCGTAAGCAGTTTCATGTATGTGGTGGCGACAAACATAACCATCAATGGGATGCGTGCAACGCACACTAGACGGAAACAAGAATTGCCAACTCACCTGTTTAGCGGTATTACCATATTTTCTAATTAACGAAGAAGGCAGGGATGCAGTACCAAAGCCTTCGCATATATCTTTGTCATGACATTTCTTAGCCATAGAAATCTGACTTTTAATAGGCTCAACAAGCGATTGTGGTAGTAACGTATACCTATCTTTGCCACCCTTACCTCTGAATATGTAAATAGATTTATTTATAAAATCAATATCCTTTACTCGTAGACGCAACGCTTCGTGCACTCGCAACCCACAACCATACAAAATACCTGTTATCAGCCAGTACTTACCTGACATACACTTTAATATTTTTTGTACTTCCTGTGCATTCAATACAGTAGGTAGATTTCTAGGTTTTTTGGCATAGCCAAACTTCATATTTTTAAGTTCTTTATCCAATACATGTCTATACATAAACACAATCGCACACAAAGCTTGATTCTGAGTCGCAGCGCTGACACCTCGAACAGCGGCAAGATGAGATAAGAATGTCTCCACCTCTTTACTACCCATTTCATTTGGATGCTTCAGTTGATGAAAACGAATGAAATACCGTGCCCAATACAAATAAGACTTTTCAGTTTTCAAACTGTATTGCCTTGTACGTATAACTACTCGAATTGACTCTATAAATGGTGACATTACAACTCGCCTTAAATACTGTATATATATACAGTTATAATATAAAAATTTAAAAGTACAATATTTTTATTGGGCATAATAAGCACAACTTCGCTTCACTTCTGCAAAGAGTCTTTCGTATTCAGTTGTTATTAAAACGTTTTATTTTTATCCCATGTATTTATCCAGCCTTAAAAGTCTGGATAAATACATGGCTTCGTTTGATCATCAAATATCAAATATATATTTATCTTCTCAAACTGTTAACTTTATGAAATGCTGTAAAAAAGTTGCCGGAATATCGAGTTGATTTTGAAAATATCAAATGTGTCTAACCCGACTTCTGGCTAATATACTGTTAGGCTTTTAAGGAAGATTGAGTTTGAATTTAAATTCAAGGTTAAAAATTAGTTTTCAGGGAAAAGAAGATTTACCTTCTTGGGCAATTACTCATTATTTACAACAAACAGAGATTAACTATCTCAAATTTGTATTGG
>CAZMDX010000567.1:0-13469 GCA_964564805.1 uncultured Pseudoalteromonas sp.
TTTCAGGCTTTTTATGTCCTAAATGTTTGAACAATACATGGGCTGCAGCTAATGTTGCGTGGCCACATAACTCCACTTCATGGGACGGAGTAAACCAGCGTAATTGAAACTTTTCCTGATAAGGCACAAAAAAAGCGGTTTCAGACAAATTATTTGCCTGGGCGATCTTTTGCAGTAGTTTGTCATCTATCCAAGTGTTTAATGGGCATACAGCGGCTGGATTACCCATAAAGACTTGGTCTGCAAAAGCATCAACTTGAAATATGTCTATTTCCATACTTTTTTCATACTGTTTCCACGCTTTTTTATACTCTACTTTTAGTTAACCACTTTTATTATTTTCGCACAAACCTCATGCCCACTCCCCATCTATTAGCAAAGCCCGGCCAAGGATCTGTTGATTTACCATCGGCTTGTTTAATTTGGGTGCTACGTTCTCTTTTGGGTAAATAGTCACATGCAGATACCTGTTTTTTTACATAACAGTCTAAAAAGGCCAACGTCATATGTTGGTTGATACGGTTGAGGGTCTCACTGCTCCAAACTGGCTCATAATAAAGGCCTAAATCTGCCTCATCAGCATAAGCTATTTCTGGCGCTGGATGAGGTGCCACGTTGTGCCGAGCATTTTCATACACCAACATAAAACTGTCTTTTGCTGCTGACTGTTCAAATAATTTTTTCACACCTTGTTCGTAACCAGAAATATCATCGTGATCACCGGTCACGTATAAACTCGGTACTTGGATACCATCCAATGTATGTAAATTTTGTTCTTGTCCCCAAGGAGCAAAAGCAACCATGGCTTGCCAGCGATTATCAACGTTCTTCCTTCCCGCATTACAAGTATTGAATACTGGTAACAATGCCTTTGCAGTGGATTCAGGAAAACCAAAGTCTTGTAGACTTTTTTGATTAAAATTATAACAACCACCTACAGTGTTTATCGCACCATAGCCCCCCATAGAAAAGCCTATGACAGAGGCAAGGTTGGTATCGACTACTTTGGTTAAATCAGAATTAGTTGACGTGAAATAATCTAATACAAATTGCTGATCACGGGCGCGATTAATTAAGGTGCTGGGAAATCCAGCAAAAGGAGCGTTTTCAAAGTCAATTTCACCTGTAGTAGAGTCTGTATGATCGACCCCAACGACTACATAACCATGACTAGCTAAATGTTCCCCAAGATAAAACATAATAGTGCGATAGCCAGTGTATCCATGGGATAGCACGACCAAAGGATACGTTTTTTCTTGGTTGGTGTTGGCGTCTCGCACACTGCGCCCCTGAAGTGAAAACTCTTTGTTAGTTCGTGTCACATTTTCATAAGTCGCTTGCATATCCATGTCTTTAGTTAATGCTGGGTACCATACTTCCAGAGTTAAGGTGCGATCTTCCAAGCTTTTATAATCTTTAGTACTAAGTTGCTGTGAGTTTGTCGCCTCGATGGTCCTAACACCAACTGAATATTTGCCCCGTTTTCCTAATTCTGGGGTGACATCAGGTTGAGAGGTATACAATTGTTGCGCCTCATCAGCCGCAGATACACTGAAGCAACATAATAAAAATGAGACTTTAAGCGTTTGCTGCAACACTTTTTTTATAATGTTCATACTAAATTCCTTGATATTATTTTTTGTAGGAAACGCTATTTTTCGTAATAAATTGATTAACGCGCTGAATAGAGTTTTTTCGAATGTTGCCATAAAACAGACTGAAATCGAGTATATGGTAACTTTTATTATCCTGTTCTAGATGATTTGAAAAAGAGTTATCTGACTGCATCATAATTTCTAACCTGCCGTCTTCTTTGCATTGTGCCCACGTTAATTGGCTACTTAATGCAGGTAATACTTGAAAAATAAATCCAGGGTTGTTAGCTAACAACATATCCAGCGGCGTGCGCTTAAAGTCGACAGGCATGGCCCCAAAATGCTGACTTTTTGGTATTCTACCTTCATCACGCTGCCAGCTCATAGGGTTGACACAAACGGTGGGTTTAACACTATTATCCGCCTGTCGACTAAGCTCCCATCCTGTGTCATACCAATGCGGAACATTTACGTCCAACTCACCGCTTTCCCCAAATACATCGTAACTGATTATGCAGCCTAGCTGTGTGGCGTCTTCACAAGGAGTGATCTGATCAAAACCTCGACTAAATTTATCTACAGGCAACCAATATCCAACCAAATAGGCTGCGACTAGCTGATGGAATAACTCAGTGTTATCTACCCTTTGTTCTAATAAACGTAAAGCGTGAGTTGTGCCTTGACTATGACCCACCACAATAAAGGGTCGACCTTGATTATAATGGGTTAGATAATAATCAAATGCCGATTCAACGTCTTGGTAAGCTAAATCTAGTGCTTGGATACCCGCATCAAAATTTTCGGACATAAATGACTGAATATGTGCTTCGCGATAGTGCGGTGCATATATATTACAGCAACCGTTAAAAATGCTGGCCATACTAGACAGCATATATTCAATTGATTGGGCCTCTGAGTTTTCGCTTTGCATATTGGAATTCCAACCACCAGGTCCAACAAATCCGGTTGAATGAACAAAAAACACATCGACTGTTTTATTTGCTATGTCACCACTGGTGTCGATACTGACAGGCACTAAGTCAGAGGTATCATTTTGCTCTGGATGAGCCACCCAGAAATATTCGTTATCAAATTCAGGGCTCTTAGGGGCATCTGCCAACACAAAATGATCAGGAGGAGATAGATAACTGAATACCCATTGACGTCCAAATAAAACCAATAAAATTGACAGCACTAATATGGGTAGTACTAATCCAAAAAAGAATTTCTTAAACAATCTCATGCAGCATCTCAAAAACAGCGGTCTTAACTTAACTTAATAAGCTGAATCAGAGCAACTAACAATTTTATGCCTGATATAAAAAGTCGTTTATTTTAAAATATCAAGATGTTCAGCCGAGTGACCATTGTCTCTATACCAACCTGCGATACTATAGCGATCGCATTGACTGTTAAGGACTTCGTGAGGAAAAGTATCACTGAGAAAAATCACACAGCTATTAAGTAACGGTGGCACAATTAGTAAAGGTGATACTTGTTTATCAGTATACAAAAGTAACTCACCACCATCATTTTGAACCCAGTCTGGGTTCAAATAAAATACGGTACTCAATACCCTGTTACTTTTTGCTCCCGATTTATCTTTTTTAAAAGTATCCAAATGACGCTGATAAAAGTCACCCTTCCTATAGCGTGAGTAGTGACATTCAAAATCGAATAGCCCCAAAAATAGTCGCCGATTCAAGCCTGTTCTTAATTGCTCCATCCAGTCTAAATATATCTGCTGAATGGCAGAATTGCCCTCTAACCACAAAGTTGAGTCCGTTCTTACTTTTGAATTGAATTGCTGAGTATCATTACGACCAATACTTGCTGGCTTAAACTCAGTTGAAGCTAGACGTTTTGCTTCATGCATCAACTGTTCAGCATGTATCTTGGGTAGAAAATGCAACAGTTGACAGAATCCTTGTAGCACTAAGGTATCAGCAATATCATCTATAAGCTGTTCTTCGATGTGTGTTTTTCCAATAAAATCTGTCATATCAATACCAACTGGAATTATACTGTTATTTTAACAAACACGTCACAATAATCACCAGCATTAACCCACAAAAATATCCAACCAACTATCTTTAATGGAGCGTATGAAATCTGATGGGTATTGTATAAAACGCTAGTCTTGCGATCCACATAAACGACCAGTTAAACGCTAATTAAGCAGCCACCCTGTAGCTGGCAATAATCGATAACAAACGCAGTGCTGGTGAAAGTGTTCGGAAGATAAAACTAAGGAACTCAAAACTAATTAGTTTTTTTGTTACGAATGGTTTTAATGTTACACAGATGCTGGGTTGTCACAAACGTATTTTGGACAAGCGCCGCATCACTACTAGCGCGGTGACGCGGCACTTTCATTTGTCGAGATAGTCTATCTTTGGTTGAATGCCATTGTAACATTTGTGTTTCGTTTAAAATCATTTCTAAAGAACTAACATGAAATTGCATCACTATTTTAGCAGCGTTAAAAAGTTTAATTAGCCAAGTATCGTCCACCACCCAGCCATCAGAATATATTACCTGCCCCATCAAAAACGTATTGAGTTGCAAACAAACCTCTTGCACAGGCAAACCTCTTTGAGCGAGTAGCTGCCGACTAATACCATGCAATGATTCAGCTTGTGAGTCCCAGTGTGTCCAATCACTTTGAGGTTTAATTAAACTACAAAACTTTTTACCTGACTGGTCAATAACACCGACTTCAATGGGATAACTTAACGATCCAAAACCACTGGCTTCAATATCAATAATAGTGGGAGTAAAAACGTTAATTTGACCTTTGAGATTGTTCACAACATACCCGCTTTTAGTTAATGATTAAGAAATGAAATCGACTTTAAACAAAATACAATTGAAAAAACAACTCAAAAAAATTTTTGGGTAACAAGGTGTAATGATAGCATCTTACACCTATCCAAAATAATGTTCGTAATAGCCTGAAAATGAATTAATTACACACCACTTTTTGTTTATTACAAAGATAACATAACTATCATCTGTGCCTTGGCAGCCATGTCACCCATTAGTTCAGTACGAACACTTATAGTCGTCATTGGCTTTTTAATCATTGGGTCTTGAGCTGGCTTTTGATTATCACAATGATTATGAAAGTAGATGACACTTGCAAAGGTGTCTCGAAGTGTCTTCAAAGACACCTTTTGGGCCTCTCATCGTTTAACTAACGAAACAATAATCCGTATTTCTTCCATGAGTGCTTGTTTAACACTTGTCCTTGCTAAGCAGACTCACTCGACACATTATAAATGCTAGAACCATACCTCTTTTATTATCCTTGTACTAATCCGTTGCAGGGCTTTCATAGACCTGTAACGAAAACAACCAAATTTGAAATTTTTTGCATGGTTATAGTTGTAGTTCTAAACCCAGTTGATAAAGCTGATTTTTCTTTAACCCATATTGCTCAGCAGTCACAGCCGCCGCTTTTTTAAGTGGTAATTCTTTAATCAACAATTTAAGTAAATTAAGTGCGTCAGCTGAAACGTCGGTTTGAGCCTGTTTTTGACCCGCAATCAATAATACAAATTCACCTCTTTGATGATTTGCATCCGCTTCAAGCCAAGTCAAGCATGCTTGAGCACTGCCTGAGTAAAACGTTTCGAATGTCTTAGTGAGCTCCTTTGCCACAACCATTTGTCGGTCTTCACCCAACTCAGCTACGATTTGTTTGACAGTACCTGCTACTCTTCGGGGTGATTCATAAAACACACTGGTACTGGTTTCGGTTAATAAACGTTGCAAAGCCTGCTGCTTAGCCACGGCTTTGACAGGTAAAAACCCTTCAAACTTGAATCTGTCGGTGGCTAAACCAGCAGCACATAACGCGGTAATAACCGCGCACGGTCCCGGTAAAGGCACAACTTTTACACCCGCCTCTGTGCATTGACTGACCAGACCATAACCTGGGTCGCTGATAAGCGGTGTACCCGCATCAGAAATCAAGGCGATATTTTCACCTAATTTAAGTTTTTCTATGAGTTGTTTAGCCCGCTGTGATTCATTATGATCATGTAACGAGGTTAATCGCGTTGAGATGTCGTAATGTTGTAACAAACGCTGACTATGCCGAGTATCCTCTGCTGCGATCAAGTCGACTTCAGCTAATATGCGCAGAGCCCTGTGAGTGATGTCTTCCAAATTGCCAATAGGCGTGGCGACGATAAATAACGTGCCTGATTCAATCAATTATTATTCTCCAAATTAAAGCGATAATCCAACGTTTTGCTAAGTATAAATTTTATCTTTGAACCTAGTCACAAAGCATTAGATATTTATATTCGTTACTATAAACTATTAACCACTTTCTTCTAAGGGTATCAGCGATGAGTTTTCGAACGTTTGTTATATTTTGTATCGCTATTTTATGTTTGCTCTCTTGTACAAGCAACCCTACTCGGCAAAGTCAAGAAACTGCCGTAAAAGTAACTGAAGTCGCAGAGGTGACAAAAGATAGTCTTTATTACCTAAACCAAGCTAAGCAAAGCTATGATGTATATCAACGTAATGCCTTCTTATTAGAAGCCGCCGAAGCGCTACAGTTGGAACAAAATTGTAATAAAAGTATTAAGATACTCAAGGTGCTAAAGCCTGAATTACAAGACAATCGACATTACACACATGCAAACATAATTTTAGCTGAATGTTATTTAGTTTTGTCTGATAAAGCACTGGATAAGGTTGAAAGCATACTCGCTAATATTCCCAACGCCTATGGTTATCAAGCACGCATAGCCTCCTTAAAAACACGAATACATGTCAACAAAAAACAATGGCTAATAGCGGCAAAATTGCTACAAGACACTAAACTTGAAGAACTTGAAAAAAGCGAAATCACTTGGCGATGGATCAGTAAACTAGATTTAATTGAGTTGGAAAAGGCGCGACTATCAGAGTCTAATTTGCAACCTTGGCTTCAGCTTGCCATTATTATTAAACGTTTTGGATTGGAGCCTGAGTCGTTTAACCAACAGCTAATCGATTGGCAGGGTAGGCATATAGAACACCCACTAGTGAATAATCTTCCCGCAGAAATTGAAAGAGCTTTACTACAATCACCAATACAGGCAAAACGAATCGCAGTATTATTGCCTTTAACGGGCAGACTTGCGAATCAAGGTATAGCAATAAAACAGGGTATTCTAGCCGCTTACCTTGAAAACTCACAAAACTCACAGCTAAACCAAAACAACCTGTTCGATGAAAGCGGATCACTCGACTACGCAACTCAGAACGATTCTCAAGAATATCGCGAAATACGTTTTTTTGATTCTGCATTAAAAACATCACAACAAATAAACTTATTAGTATCTGATTTTGATGTGATTTTGGGTCCTTTGGTGAAACAAAAGATTACTGAACTGACTGCAGTTTTGCCCAAAGAAAAAATACTCTTAGCGTTAAATAGAGTGGAATTGGGAACCAAGTCAACACCTCGTTTAAGGGATGAGTTAGATACAACATTACCCACGATAGGTGTTTTGAATATGTCAGAAGAGTCAAATTTACCCGCTCCTGAACATTATTACTTCTCATTAGCACCAGAAGATGAAGCACAACAACTCGCATTGCATATGCATCAAAAACAATTAATTAGGCCCATTATTTTTGCTGCAGATAACCCTACAACTCAAAGAATGGCACAAGCATTTATTGCTAATTGGCAAAAGACACCCGATGCCATTTTGCCAGAATTGATCATATTTACCGACAGCAAAGATATGCGTATTCGTGTGTCAAAAATGTTGGATGTCGCACAAAGCAAACTACGTATTAGACAAATGGAGATACTGTCTGATGTTGAAGTATTTGGGGTAGAAAGAAATCGTCGAGATATCGATGCGATGGTGTTGTTTGCCAACCCTGAGCAAACGCAGTTGTTGAATCCTATCATCGAAGCTAGCCTTAGCCCTTTTGCTCGAAAATCACTATCAGTATTTGCTTCCTCACGAAGTTATAGCTCAGATTTAAATAGCAATAACCTTAGAGATTTACGTAACCTCACATTTACAGATATGCCATGGATGTTACCTAATCATGATTGGCAGAACCTTGCTCAGCAGACCAAACAACTTTGGCCACAGAAACAAGACACCTTGAAGAGGTTATTCGCTATGGGTTTCGACGCTTATAACTTGCTACCAAATTTGCGTCGATTAAAAACACTCGCCCAACTCACTAGCAGCGGTCTCACCGGTACTCTTAATGTTGACGAACATGGAGTTTTACACAGACGTTTGCCTTGGGCTAAAGTCGCACAAGACCGAGTAAAGTTACTTGAAATGGATTAAACAGGCACTCTCTCCTTTAATTGGTAGAGAAGCAGAAAATGTAGCTAGAACCTTCTTAGAACAGCAAGGTCTTATATTTATTGTGCAAAATTATCGATGTCGCTCAGGTGAAATAGACTTAATCATGCAAGACACAGAAGAATTGGTGTTTGTAGAAGTAAAATTTCGAAGTAAGAACCAATACGGCTCTGCAATAGAATTTTTCCATGCGAATAAAAAGCGTAAGTTTGAATCTGCTGTTATGCATTATATGCAGGAGCGGGGTTTTAACCCCAGTGTTGTACCACATAGAATCGACTTGGTGGGCATCGAGGGGAAAAGTCGGCAACAACAAAATATCAATTGGTTAAAAAGTGTTTAATCGTGGGCTGCTAGGAGCAGCAATTAATTTATTAGGAGTGTTATGTTAGAAAACATTAAGGCAAATTTTACTGAAAGCATACAAATCAAAATTGCCTCAATCGAGTTGTTACCTGAACCCATTTCTAATGCCACATATATGATGGTTAATGCCTTAATAAACGGCAACAAAATATTATGTTGTGGAAATGGTGGCTCAGCTGTGAGCGCTCAACACTTTTCATCTTTGTTATTGAATAAATTTGAACGTGAAAGGCCTAGCTTGCCTGCATTGGCACTAACTGCAGATGGTGCGACCTTATCATCTATAGCTAACGATTTTACATTTGACGAGGTATATTCAAAACAAGTTAGTGCATTAGGCCAAGTAGGTGATATTTTGTTTGTTATATCCACCAGTGGCAATTCACATAACATCATTAAAGCAATGGAAGCGGCCCTGAGTCGCGATATGACCATAGTGGCCTTAACGGGCATGGATGGAGGCCAAATGGCTGGATTACTTAGCCAGCATGACGTGGAAATTCGTGTACCTTCGAATAGAACCTCACGAATTCAAGAGGTTCATTATTTAGTGGTACATAGTCTTTGTGAAGGGATAGACAACTGTTTATTCCCTGAAAATTTTCAGGAGTAGTTGATGCTAAGACCAAAAAAACTTTATTTGCCTTTATTACTTTCAGCCACATTGTTATTACAAAGCTGTGCCGGTTTAATTATAGGTGCTGGAATGGGTGCAGTATCGATTGCACATGATAGGCGCACAATAGGCACACAGGTTGACGATACAACATCAGCTAGTCGTATCTCAATTGCACTGTCTAGTGTTACCGCTATAAAAGAACAAACTAACATATCAGTACAGGTTTTTAATGGAACCGCACTGCTTGTTGGTCAAGCACCTACGCAAGCGCTTTTGCAACAGGCAGAAAAATTAGCTTCGTCAGTGAAGAACATCAAAAAATTACATAATCAAATACGTTTAGGCTCGCCTATACCTGCAAGCATAGTGGCACACGATGTATGGCTCGCCTCAAAAATAAAAGCTAAACTGCTTGCTGACAAACGAATCGATGGCTTACACATCGAAATAGAAGTCGAAAATGGCGAAGTGTTTTTAATGGGATTAGTCAGTGAAAAAGAGTCAATTATTGCAATAGACATCACACGTAACATTAAAGGTGTAAAACAGGTAATCAAAGCTTTTGAATACACATAACCTTAATATCTATGTCTAGAAATATATCTCACCAATATATTATTAAATCAAAAAAAGCGCTAAGTTAGCGCTTTTTTTAACCAAGAGTTCCAGAACCGTTACTTAACAACTGTTAAGGTAGGTTTACCTTTTTTAGGTTTTTTCTTGTTGTCATCTGTCACAAGTTTATCTTCAACTTCGCCAGAATCGATGTTTTCCTCAACAGTAAATACCGTACCCGCACCATTTTCTTTGGCATAGATAGCTAACACTGCAGGGCAAGGAACAACTATATTCCTTGGTACACCGCCAAAACGTGCATCAAACATGATGTCATGCAAACCTAATTGCAAATTACCAGTAGATGCTGGGGACATGTTTAATACGATCTGCCCGTCTTGAACAAACTCTTGCGGTACTTGAGTACCGGCATAATGAGCATCTACGACTATGTAAGGAGTGAGATTGTTATCTACAATCCACTCGTAAAATGCTCGTAATAGATATGGCTGATTAGGGGTCATGTACGCTTACCCATTAAAGTGGGTTGTGTATTTCGCGTTCTTGATCAGTTAATGATGCGATGAAAGAAGGTCTTTCAAAAATTCGCTTCATATAAGCTTTCAAGTCTTTACTGCCGGTACCGGTCAGCTCGATGCCCAATGCAGGTAAACGCCACAATAAAGGGGCTAAATAACAATCAACTAAACTGAACTCTTCACTCATAAAATACGGCGTTTCAGCGAACAACGGAGCTAGAGATAAAAATGCTTCACGTAATTCGTTACGAGTGGATTCTAAATCACCCTTTTTAGCCATAATTTTTTCAGCCAACACATACCAATCATTTTGAATGCGGTGCATCGTCAAACGGCTTTGACCGCGTGAAACTGGATAAACAGGCATTAATGGAGGATGAGGGAAACGCTCATCTAAGTATTCCATAATAATATGCGAGTTATATAACACCAACTCTCTGTCAACTAAAGTAGGCACGGTGCCGTAAGGGTTTAGTTCAAGAAGATCTTCTGGTAACTCAGTAGGATCAATAAAACTAATTTCTACGCCTACACCTTTCTCGGCTAACACTATGCGTGCTTGGTGACTGTATATATCTATCGTGTCTGAAAACAACGTCATAATTGAACGTTTATTGGCGGCTACGGCCATCTATATCTCTCCTAAATGTCATACATAATCGCATTGTGCTTTTGGCATCTATGCTTTGGTCTTAAATTAATGATTAATAAGTCAATCAACTAATCGAAAACGGGCGAAAAAGGGGCATATAGCCCCTTCCAGAAAATTTTTGCGGATTATACACCAAATTCAAAACAAAGTTTTGTTGATTTAGTGTACATCTCTCCAATAATCTTTCTTAAGTAAATAAACCAAAACTAACAATACTAATAGGAATACCATAACCCAGCGGCCAATATCCTCAGACTGTAAACGTGACGGTTCACCGATATAAACTAGGTAGTTGACTAAGTTTAACACCGCAGTGTCAAATTCAGCTGCACTTAGTTCACCTGAACCATCCGCTTTGATGCCCACATAACGGTCAACCATCTCACCATCTACCAGCATTTTTTCAGATGTTCTACTTGGTACACCTTGAAGTTCTTGTAATACATGTGGCATACCGACTTCTGGGAATACTAGATTGTTTACGCCAAAAGGACGGCTGTCATCTGTATAAAAAGTTCGTAAATAAGTGTAGATCCAATCTGCACCGCGAACTCTAGCAACCAAAGTTAGATCAGGAGGGGGTGCCCCAAACCACTTAGCAGCAGACTCACTAGGCATTGCATTCTTTATATGATCACCCGGTTTATCTCCAGTAAACTGTAAGTTTGCTTGTCCAATCTCAAGAGGTATACCCAAGTCGTCAAATGTGCGCTGATAGCGTTGATATTGAGTTTGATGACAACCTAAACAGTAATTCATAAACATCTGCGCACCCGATTGCAAGGATGCCTTATCAGTCAAGTCGTATTCGGCTGTATCAAGATGCACATTGCTTCCCGCAGCCATAACACCTGAAGATAACATCAAAGATATTACAAGAATAATCTTCTTCATTCTGTAATCCTCATAGGTACCGGTTTGGTTTTCTCATTCTTACTGTATATAAATAACAACACAAAGAAACCAAAATACATAATGGTAGCAATTTGAGATGCAGTAATTTTCCATGCTTCTTGAGGTGTTCCACCTAAATAACCAAGAAAAATAAAGACGGCTGCAAAAGTCAGTAGGTTCCATGTATGTAAACCACAACGGTAACGCCAAGATTTCACTTTACCTCGGTCAATCCAGGGCAATAAGGCTAAGAAAATGATAGCTGAGAACATAGCAATAACACCGCCAAGTTTATGCGGTACAGCTTTCAAAATTGCATAGAAAGGCGTGAAATACCATACAGGGAAAATATGTTCAGGTGTCTTTAACGGGTTAGCAATCTCAAAATTTGGATGTTCCAAGAAGTATCCACCCATTTCTGGATTGAAAAACATGATGTAGCAAAATGCGAGTAAGAAAACGGCAAACCCAACAAGGTCTTTCAATACTATGTGAGGAAAGAAGGGCACAATATCGTCAAGAATGTCGTACTTCTGAGTATAATATTCATGAATTTTATACTTGGTTTTTTCTTCTTCTTTAAGCGAACCTTTCTTGCGTTTAACGTCGGTACCATCTGGGTTGTTAGAGCCAACTTCGTGCAATGCCACTATATGTAAAAACACTAAAATCACTATTACTAGAGGTAATGCAATAACATGCAAAGCAAAGAAGCGGTTAAGCGTTGCTCCAGAGATAACGTAATCACCTTGTATCCAAATAACTAAATCCGGACCAATAACAGGAATAGCACTGAACAAAGATACAATTACCTGCGCGCCCCAATAAGACATTTGTCCCCATGGAAGCACATAACCCATGAAAGCTTCAGCCATAAGTGCTAAATAAATAAACATCCCAAACAGCCACAATAACTCACGCGGTTTTTGATAGGACCCGTAAATCATGCCTCTGAACATGTGTAAATAAATAACAATAAAAAATGCTGATGCCCCAGTGCTGTGCATATAACGAAGTATGTAACCGTATTCAACATCACGCATGATGTATTCCACTGAAGCAAATGCTTCTTCAGCAGTGGGTGTGTAGCTCATAGTTAGCCATACACCTGTTACGATTTGATTAACTAAAACTATTGTCGCCAAAAATCCAAACATATACCAAACATTCATATTTCTGGGTGCGGGATATTGAATGGCATGTTGATTAGCAACACGCATTATAGGGAGACGATACTCAATCCAACCCATCAAATTTTTCAACATATTATGCTGCCCCCTCTTCGGAACCAATCAAAATGGTATTGTCGTTGATATACATATATGGCGGCACAACTAGGTTGAGGCCTGCTGGTACATTTTGAAAAACGCGACCTGCCATATCAAACTTTGAACCATGACAAGGGCAGAAAAATCCTTCTGGTGAGCCTTCGACGTACTCTTCAAATGCACCATCTTTCAAATGTTGTGGTGAACAACCTAAATGTGTACAGATTCCCACTAAGACTAAATACTCTTCTTTTAAAGAGCGGTATTGATTTTTAGCAAATGTTGGCTGTTGTTCTTCATCAGAGTTTGGATCTTTAAGTTGATCCTCAAAGTTGGCTAATGAAGCCAGCAATTCTGGTGTTCTGCGAGCAATCCATACTGGTTTACTACGCCAGATAACTCTAATCAGCTGTCCTGGCTGGATTTTACTGATATCTGCTTCAACATCCGCACCAGCAGCTTTCGCTTTGATACTAGGGTTCCAGGATGCGATAAAAGGCACTGCAGCACCGACTACACCGATACCACCAACTACAGAAGTCGCGATTGTCAAAAATCGACGCCTATTGCTATTAGCTGGTTGGTCTTCGGTTTTAGACGAATCATGCGCATCTAAAGATACATTGCTCATCCACTAATC
>CAZMDX010000568.1:0-1837 GCA_964564805.1 uncultured Pseudoalteromonas sp.
GCACGTTTACTGGTAGCTTATATGCACAAGGCGACTTAAAACTTGTTTCACCTAGTCATATATTTGGTGCGGTCAGCGCTGCCAACATTCAGTTAGATTTTAAGTCAACCATCACTTATCAGAGTGGAGAAGTTGCAGATACTGACTTTAAAAGTATGTGCGACGCATTCACACCATTATTAGAATATCGCTTTGATGCACTGAGTTGGACTGGCACCGCCAATGAAGTCATCGACAGTTCGGGTAATAACTATAATGGAACGACCGTGGGAGGCATTACCACAGCAGCGGGTAAAATTTGTAATGCAGCTGACATTACAAATAATAACAATTCAACATACGAAGCCGTCGATACCGAGGTCGATTTTGATACAGTTATTAGTTCTAGTGGCACGGGCACGATCAGCCTTTGGTACAAAGGTGACAGTGACTGGAACTCTGGCACTAAAAAAAGACTGTTTAATGCCAATGGCGGTGATAAATATTTCTATGCAGACATTTGGTCTGAGGGTCGAATCATATTTTTCTTTGAAGATGGAAATGATGGCGACTACCAGTTCTACACTGAAAGTACATTTTCAGTGGCGGCTGGGGTGTGGAAACACCTGACATTTACTTGGGATCTCAACAATAAGACTGCCAAAGTGTACGTTGATGGTATCGAGCGGAATATCGCCAATCAGAAAACAACCGGAGGAACCACTCCATTTAGTGGTTTAGGTACACTTAAGATCGGTGATAGCCGAACTGGTTACTCTGCCGGTGAATCATCTGCCAGTGGGCTTATTGATGAAGCCTTAGTGTTTGACTCAGTATTAACAACAGCGCAAATTCAAACCATTTTCACTAACCAAGATACAGGTAATAATTATGATGGTAGCGAAAGAAACTGCTTGTTTACCCCACTAGTAAATTATCGCTTTGACGAATCTAGTTGGGTTGGAGCAACCGATGAAGTCGTCGATAGCTCAGGCTACAGCCACCACAGCACTGCAACCAACGCCACTACGACTGAGGCCGGGAAGATTTGTCGCGCCGGTAATTTTAACGGCAGCACGGATTACCTTGAAGCCGCTTCGCCAGTGATCGCCAGCAATGCAGGACCCTACACCGTCAGTGCCTGGGTATACCGTACTGGAACCTCCTCAAAGACAAACCATGTGATGGGTAATGGCGGTAATTCCAATTTAGCCAGTGGATTTACGCTCCAGGTTTTTAAGGATGGGGGCGGCAGATACCGCACTAGAAACGCCAGTCAATTTCTTTCGATTAATTCCGGGTCAGTGCCGACCAATGCCTGGGTGCACATGGCCTTGAGATACGACGGCAGCACGCTAACAAGCTATCTGAACGGCACGCTCACCGGTACGGATAGTTCCGGTACAAATGCTTACGGCTCAATGCAAAACCTGCGAATTGGTACAGCCAGCAATAGCACAGACAGTAGCCGTATGTTTCCCGGCCGAATTGACGAGGTACTTATATTTGACACCGATTTGTCGGACTACCAGATCAATTCAATCTACACGCACCAGAATGCAGGCAATAACTACGACGGCAGTGCGCGTACCTGCCCAACATCGAATGTTGATCATTATCGTATTGAACATGATGCTCAGGGTTTTACTTGTGAAGCTGAAACGGTCACCATCAAAGCCTGCGCTGATGAAAATTGTGACACCTTATATGATCAGGAGACCTCCATTACCCTGTCCCCAAATGGCTGGTCTGGTGGTAATACCATAGTATTTACCGGCGAAACGACCACCAGTCTAAGTGTGACCGCTGAAGGTTCCATTACTCTGGTTAAAACCAGTGCTAACCCAGACGCCGATTT
>CAZMDX010000569.1:0-2998 GCA_964564805.1 uncultured Pseudoalteromonas sp.
CATAGCTTAGATTTATTAAAACACATTAATATTTACCCCTAAATAAAAAGCTAAGACGTTGTGTTTTGTAAGTTACTGTATGCTAAAAATAATATCTTGGCTGTAATGTAAGATTCAAATAAATATGGCTCAATAGTGCTTTAAACATCAAGGATTTTGCTTCAATGCAACGAGTAGCATTAATTACAAAACATGAAAAAGCGACTTGGATAGCTCCCTATCTGGCACCACTGGGTTACGAGGTGTTTGAGTCCAACATGTTCGATACCGACACTCTGGGTACATTTTCTGGTGAAGTTGAACGCACCTTGTCACCCATGGACGCTGCATTAACCAAAGCAAAAAAGGCTTGTGAACTTACGAAGACAGATTGGGGATTGGGAAGCGAAGGAAGTTTTGGCGGTGGACCCGCTCCAGGCATGATCAACTGGAACGATGAACTGTTGTGCCTGTATCAAGCATCAACTGGTGCTACCATTTATGCTCATGCAGCAGGTCCAACATCCGTGCAAGAATTGACTGTTGATGGCAAAGAACCCATAAGGGTCCCATTAAAACAAAAACTACTCTCACTTCCCAAACAACGTTGGATTTTACGAACTCAACAAAGTATCCAGAAAGGACTTTCTGCCAAACAACTATTAGAGAGCTTAGAACAGTTTGCAACCTATTCTCAAAAATTAACGATCGAACCTGACTTACGCGCGATGAATTGTCCTGAACGACAACAAATGATAGCAAAAGCGGCTAAAGATTTAGTTCGTCGGCTATCAGAAAGCTGCCCACAATGTCAGGCATTTAACTTTGTTATAAAAGAAAAACAACCCGGATTACGCTGCACTTTGTGCACCCTGCCAACAGAACAAGCAAAAGCATGGACACGTGTTTGTGATGGTTGTGACTATCGTAATGATGAAGTCGTGCAACAAAAAGGCGCCGACCCGACCCATTGTCAATTTTGTAATCCTTGAGTAGATAACATGAGCCAAATTTACCAAACTTTTTTACTGAGCGGTGAAAAAAGTGTGACACAAGCCGTATATCTTTTACAAAAAGGCGAAGCTGTAGCGTTGCCAACAGAAACGGTTTATGGCCTTGCCGCTGACGCGTCAGATATCATCGCAATCAATAAGATTTTTGAGGCTAAAAGCCGACCAAAAAACCATCCACTGATAGTCCATATACCCGATGTATCACACCTTGAAAACTGGGCAAAGACAATCCCTAGTATCGCTTATAAATTGGCAACACTATTTTGGCCTGGACCTCTCTCACTATTACTTCAAAAAGCAGATCATGTGCCTTATGAAGTCACCGGTGGATTAGATACTATTGCCTTACGAGTCCCAGCACACCCTCTATTTTTAGAAGTCTTAACCAAACTAAATAGAGGGCTTGCGGCACCTTCCGCGAATCGATACAAACAACTAAGCCCGACCATTGCAGAACAGGTTATGCAGGGGTTAGGTGGTCGCATTGCCGCTGTTTTGGAAGGTGGCCCGTGCCAACATGGGTTAGAATCTACTATTCTTGATTTGGTCAGTGAAAAGCCACGAGTACTTCGTTCTGGCCCTGTGACTCAGCAGCAATTAGAAATTGCTATAGGCCGTAGTATTGATACACCCCAAGTACATGCTCAAGTAGTGCCGGGTAATATTGAAGCACACTATCAGCCGAATACTCCTCTACATATTTTATCTTCTGAGCAGTTGTTGACAAAACTAGATAGCCTTTTCCAAAAAAATTGTCACTTGATTGTATGGTCAGATACGATTGTTGAACGGTGTAAAAAAGTTAATTTCCCAGCATCCAAATGGTCTAATCTGAAAAATAATGCGGCTCTCTTTGGACGTGAGTTATATGTGACTTTATACCGAGTTGATCAGACCCACTCTAGCCAGATCATTATTGAAAAACCGCCACAAACTGATGCATGGGCTGCTGTAAACGATAGAGTGACGCGTGCTGCTACCTAATGAAATAATTCTCCATTAGGCCTGTGTGGTCGAGTTCTTTTCGCAATACATATATTATGCGTATACCTTGCAACCCTAAAGCCTATAAAGAGATAGTAATACAACAAAACCTATTATCTTGGTCGTTTGCAACCAGCGACAATTGAACGCCATTAGCTTATATGACTTGTTCACACTGTCGCGTGAGCAAGTCAGGATAAAATTTCGTAATGTGATTTAATCAAAAACTCACTGGTTATATTTTACGTAGATTCCACATCTTTGAATGTGGCACTAAAAGCGTTATCAAGATCAGCAATAAGATCATCTGGATGTTCAAGACCAATTGAGAGACGAATAAGGCCGTCGGTTACACCAAACTTCTCACGTAAATCAGCTGACACGCCAGAGTGTGTTGTACTTCCCGGATGACATACAAGACTCTCACTACCACCAAGGCTGACAGCAGATTTGAAAATAGACAGATTATTAATCAAGCGGAAGGCGTCTGATTTTGACACATCGAGTACAAAAGAGAATGTTGAGCTTGGCCCTGAACACTGGCGTCTATAAACGGTCTGATAAGCTTCATCTGTGATGAAGTCAGGATGTAGAATTTTTGCGGATATATAGGAATTATCAGCAATCCACTGTGCTACTTTATGACCACTATCAGCTGAACGTTGCATACGGATACTTAAAGTTTCGAGTGAGCGAGAAATCATCCAGCTTGTATGTGGGTCGAGGTTGAGGCCCAGGATACCTCGTGTCGCACGAACTGGGCGAAGCATTTCGACACTTCCGCAAACGGCTCCTGCAACAAGGTCACTGTGACCACCCACGTATTTAGTCAATGAGTACATAGCCATGTCGATGCCTTGGGGCACAGCTTGTTGAAACACAGGTCCCATAAGGGTGTTATCACAGACACTGATTGGACGGTGGCCTGTTTCCGATTTGATAATATCTAACACGCGGTTTAGCGCTTCAAAATCCACAAGAGAATTAGTTGGATTGGCTGGCGATTCAATGAAAACCATAGC
>CAZMDX010000570.1:0-1656 GCA_964564805.1 uncultured Pseudoalteromonas sp.
TTATTTTTGATGTGACATTTTCGTAACCAGTATCTTAAGCAGTGATTAGCAAAAAGGTGAACTCAAGCTCACCCTTTCTAATTCAAATAAAATCCAATTCCCTACCCAATCTTCAGTAATCCACCCATATAAGATTGTAATACTGTTGGCACTGTTATAGAGCCATCCGCTTGCTGATTATTCTCCAAAATAGCCACCAACGTTCGCCCAACGGCTAAACCTGAACCATTAAGGGTATGCAATAGCTCAGGTTTACTGCCTTGTTCTGCACGAAAGCGGGCTTGCATTCTACGGGCTTGGAAGTCCAGCATATTTGAGCATGATGAAATTTCACGATAAGTATCTTGAGCGGGTAACCACACTTCAAGATCGTAAGTTTTACAAGCTCCAAAGCCCATATCACCTGAACAAAGCAGCATCTTACGATATGGCAATTCAAGTAATTGCAGCACTTTTTCAGCGTGTTGCGTTAACTCTTCTAATGCATCAAAAGAAGTATCAGGTGTAACAAGTTGCACTAACTCTACTTTTTCAAACTGATGCAGGCGGATAAGTCCACGGGTATCACGACCGTGCGAACCAGCTTCACTGCGAAAACAAGGGCTAAATGCTGTCATTTTCAACGGTAAATCTTTCATCCCATAGATTTCGTCGCGGGCAATATTCGCTAATGGCACTTCAGATGTGGGTATAAGTGATAAGCCCTGCCCTTCTTCTGTGGCAGGTTTAGTATGAAAAGAATCACCTTCAAACTTAGGGAACTGGCCTGTCCCCGTCATGCTTTCATGATTAACTAACAAAGGCACGTTGGTTTCTTCATAGCCATGTTCTTGGGTATGTAAGTCAAGCATAAACTGAGCAATGGCACGATTAAGACGAGCAACTTGTCCACGCATCACTACAAAACGTGCACCCGCTAGTTTTGAACCCGCATCGAAATCCACACCTTTACTTAAGTTTGCACCTAGATCGACATGGTCTTTGATATCAAAATCAAATTCACGTGGTGTACCCCAGCGACTGATTTCAACATTGTCATTTTCATCGTCACCTTGAGGCACTGAGTCATCGGGTAAATTAGGTATAATTTGTGACTTAGTCACAATTTTTTCTAATAATGCTGTCAATTCGGCTTTTGCTGAATCTAATTCATCACCTAACTTTCCTACTTCTGCTAAAAGAGGCTGAATATCTTCACCGGAAGCTTTTGCTTTGCCAATAGATTTAGACCTTACATTACGTTCGTTTTGTAATTCTTGGGTTTTAATTTGTAATGACTTACGCTTTTCTTCAAATTCAATAAAGGAATTTACGTCTAATTCAAACCCTCTTATTTTTAGTTTTTCTGCAGTGTGTTGAATATCGCCACGTAAATATTTTGGATCTAACATTTTGTTTTATTTAACCTTTCACTAATTGAGTGCCTAACCATGCTGCAAATAGGCAACACAGTATGTTTAAAGTTACGTTAAGTGCAGCTTTGAACCACAAGCCCTGTTGAAAGAGCATTAACGTGTCTACTGAGAATGTGGAAAATGTGGTGAGAGCACCCAGAAAACCAATTCCGATTGTTGTGCGCCAGAGGGCAGATTCTAATTGACCCTGCTCTAGTAACGAATACAAAAAGCCTAGGAAAAATGAACCAACAATATTGAC